>JAYVWD010000230.1:0-5044 GCA_043786345.1 Pseudomonadota bacterium | reverse complement strand
GTGACGAGCCGAGCGGCTCCTGAGCGGCACGGCGAGTGCGGAGCCGGGCGGCTCCTGAGCTGCCCGGCGCGACGGCGCGATCCGGAAGAATCTGCCCTGTGTCGATTCGCTGACGCCCTGCCCATCCCCCGCCCCGCCCGTTAAACTATCCCTATGGCCTCCCCCCTGACACCGTTCCTGTCCCGTGCCCGCCTGCGCCCGCTCGCGCTCGCCGCCGCGACGTGGACCGTGCTCGCGACGCTCGCCGACAACACCCCGGTCGGCGCTTTCGTGACCGACCGCGTCGCGCATCCGGCGGACTTCGCCGTGCGCAGCTGGCTCGGCCTCACGCCCAAGCTCGACCCGCGCCTCAAGATCTTCGCCTACGACGACCAGGCGGTCGCCAGCTACCAGGACCCGGAGATCGGGTTCGCGGACTGGCGGAAGCTGCTCGCCGCGATCGACGCCCGGAACCCGCGCGCGATCATCGTGGACAAGATCTTCGGGTACGTCCCGATGCCGCGCCCGGCCGCGGGCGCCGACAAGGCGGTCCCGTTCGACACGGAGCAGGAAGTCGAGGTATTTCGCGCCGCGGCGCGGACGCACCCGAGCCTGGCCGTCGGCGCGTTCCTGATCGAGCGTCCCATCGTCGGCCGGGCGGCGCTGCCGCTCGACAGAGGCGACTTCGACCTCCGCCGCTGGGGCGAGGCCGGGGTCTTCAGCTGGCTCCCCTTTAAACAACATCATGTTTATGGACCGCACCCCCTCGTGCGCGACGGCTTCCGCCATGTCGGCCACATCCTCTACCCGGGCGGCGGCTACATCGAGCCCTTTGTCCGCCTGAGCCCGCAGCACGTCGTCCCCCACGTCACGCTCTACGCCGCCAACAACTACGAGCTCGACCGCGCCGGCGTCACCGTCGACGGCACGCGCGTCCCGCTCGACGCCAAGGGGCGGCTCCTCCTCGACCTGGCGGACCTGGACCGCTACTACGAGCGCTCGCTGTCGCTCCTGCCGGTCCTGCGCCGGGCGCGCCTCGGCCAGGCGATCCCGAAGGTGGACCCGGGCGACGTCGTGCTGATCCTGCCCCTCCTCTACACCGGCAACCACGACGAGCTCGAGACCCCGCTTGGGCGCATGCCGGGCGGCTTCCTGCTGGCGACGATGATGAATTCGATCCTGACCGGCCGCTGGATCACCACGGTCGGCACGAGCCCGCTCCTCCACGCGGCCATCACGCTCGCCGGCGCCGCCCTCGGCAGCTTTCTCGGGGCCCTGGTCTTCTGGCCCGTCTTCCTCGCGACCGTGCTCGGGCTGGTCGGCGCCGGGCTATTGACCTTCGCCTACTTCGGGCTCGCCCTGCCCTGGGCCCTCGCCGTCCTGGCCTTGAGCGGCGCCGCCCTCAATGCTTACGCGCTCGCCACGGCCCGCCGCGTCCGCGAAACCCGCCGCCTCAAGGACGCCCTCAAGGGGAACGTCCCCGAGGCCCGGCTCAAAGCGATCCTGGCGCGCGGCCAGGTGAACCTGGAGCCCTCAGAGCGGGTCGTCACGCTCATGTTCCTCGACATCGCCAACTTCTCGATCGTCGCCGAGCAGAGCCCGCCGGTGGACCTCTTCCGGACCTTGAAGGAGATCCTGGCCGAGGCCACCCGCACCGTCCACAAATACGGCGGCACGGTCGACCGGACGCTCGGCGACGGCATGCTGTGCTTCTTCGGGTACTCCTACGACGGCGCCACCGACCCCGCCTTCGCCCGCCACGCCGACTTCGCGATCGAATGCGCCGCCGAGATCCAGCGGGAGAACGTCGCCCGCTGTCTCGCCGCCGCGCGCGAGGGCCGGCCGATGCTCGGCTTTCGGATCGGCCTCAACACCGGCGCCGTCCTGATCGGCGACATCGGCAACGAGGAGCGCATCGACTTCACCGTCATCGGCAACGGCGTCAACTACGCCAAACGCCTCGAATCCGCCTGCGACCTGCACTGCCTGATGCTGAGCGCGACGACGGTCGACTTCGCGACGCGCTACCAGGCCGGCATGCCGGGCTTCAAGAAGCGCTTCATCCACGTGAAGCACCATCTGGAGCTGATCGAGGCCATCGAATTCAACCCGCTCCACGACGAGCCGGAGCTCTCGAACCAGGTGACCTCGGCCTTCCGCCGCACCTACAACATGGACCGCAAGGACCAGCGCTGGCCGGTCCGCGACCCGGCGATGCTGACGCTCGACTGCGAGTTCGGCAAGGCGGAGCTCGTCGACTTCTCGGTCTCCGGGATCTGCGTGCGGCTCGACCGCTACCTGTCGCGGGGCATCGCCTTCGAGGTCCGCCTCGCGGGGGACGACCCGGCCCTGCGGACCCGGCTCGAGGCCAAAGGCCTGGCCTTCCTCAAATGCGAGGTCCGCTGGGGCCGCCCCGCTGCGGGCGCCGCGGGCTTCGACCACGGCCTCAAGCTCCTGAATCTGGCGGAGGTCCAGATGGACCAGCTCTTCGATGCCATGCGCGAGGTTTTTGCGCAGCGCACGGAGCCAGAGCCTCTCGTGGCTTAGCCGCAATCTCTAAAGATTCCCTGGGGTTTAGCCGAGGAAGGGGTGATCCCCCCTCGCTCCCAAGGACGCCCATGCGCAGCCACGGTGTTGCGGCACTCTGCCTCGGCACGGCCCTATTTACGTCCTGCATCGGCAAGGACGAGGCCTCGGCCGGCAAGGCCGCGCCGACGACCACTGGCACCGGCTCCGCCGTGCCGCCCGCCGAGGCGAACGGCAGCGGCTCGCCGGCGACGGCCGCGACGCCCCCGGCGGCGGGCGCGGGCGACGTGGCCGACGACGTCAAGGTCGTGCCGCCTGAAGTCGTGAGCGGCTCCTATCTGATCCCCGTCGGCAAGCTCACGGCGGCTTTCCTCGACCGGGTCGTCACGAACCTGCCGCAGCCCGCGAAGGACGCCTACGCCGACCGCCCCGCGGCCGCGGACGGCCGGCGCATCCCGCGCGACACCCACGAGCTCAAGTCGATCGAGACCTACGGGACCTACCTCACCGACACCCTGCTCCTGGCGCGCGGCGGCCTGACGGACGGCGACAAGGCGCTCATCCCGGCGCTCGCGGGGGTGCCGGCGTTCGACTTCAGCGGCGTGCTGCGGGATTGGAAGCTCGTCAAGGCGGAGCGGAGAACGGCGGAGTTCGACGGGATGCCGCTGGCGGGGCAGTGAAAAGTAGGCGAAAAAAGAACCCGCCTCTCGTGAACGAGAGGCGGGCCAGGGGAGCGTGCGTGATGGTCCTCTTGAGTCCCTTTCGGGTCACAAGTCGTAGATAAAGGGATCAGAAGCCCGAGGCGAACTCGGAGGGCTTGGTGCGGGGGACCCTAGTGCCGGAGTGCGAGCTGAACATCAGGCCGTCGTTGAGCTCCACTTTGGACTTCTTGCTGATCTTCCAGCCTTGGGCCAGGGTGGCGATCATGCTGCCGACCAGCTCGCCGTTCATGCCCTCGTCGCCGTCGTCGAAGGCGTCGGCCTGGGACGAGTAGTCGCGCTTCGAGGCCTTGCGGCGGAGGAGGAGCGCCACGAGGAGCAGCATGAACGCGCCGCCGCCGAGGGCGCCGTAACGGATGGCTTGGTCTTTGCGGTTCGGGGTCTCGCCCTTGAGGCCGACCGAGACGATGCTGCCCCAGGCCTTCGCGAACGCGGGATCGTTGGCGTCGCTGAAGCGGTCGGCCAGGTCCGTGTAGGTCATCAGGAACTGGTTCTCTTCGCCGGACACGAGCACGTGCATCTGCATCATGTGGTATTCGCCGATGTCCAGGCTCGTGTAGACGAGCAGGCCGTCATTGTCGCCGCGGAAGTTGAAGAACTTATGCTCGATGAGCTGGAAGTTGCCCACGGCCTTGTCCTGGGTGAAGGACTTGGTCAGGTCGGCTTCGAGCTCTTTCGCGCGCTTTTCGTCGATGGGGGAGCCGTTCGACTTTACCGCCATCGTGATGTTGCGCTGGTACTTCGGCTTGTCGTAGCTCGGTGCATCGTCCTTCGGCTCGCGCATGACGAGCGAGAGGGTCCCGGCGTACGTGTTGACTTCCCAGCCGGCGGGCGGCGTGATCGCGAACCCGAGGTCGGCGAGGGCGACGGGCGCGCCGTCGCTCGTGAAGGTCTTGCTCTCGGGCTTCGGCGCCTCGGCCTTGGCCTTGGGCGCGGTCACGTCGGCTTCCGTCGCGGCGGTCGCGACCGGGGCGACCGCCGCGATCTCGCTGCTGGTCTTGACGAGGTCCGTCTCTTGCCATTTCGGCATGGGCGGAAGCTTCGCGGTCGGGGTCGCCTGCGCAAAGGCGGCGGCTCCGAAGAGATTCAAGGATGTTAGCAGGGAGAGCGACAGGGCGTGACGCAGGCTGGACATGGCGGGGGGCTCCACAAGGACGACGAGGAAGGTTGGAAACTCAGCTTCAGCTTCGAAACCGGCGGGCTGCAAAGCAGCGCCGAGGTAGTTATGTTGTACATTAGTGTTTTCAAACAATCAATAGAATTTCATAGAATACTCATATAAATATTCAAGATATTCTAAGGGGCGGGAAGGATGGGGGAAAACGAGAGGGGGGCGGCCACCAGGAGGGGGCGGGCCCTCAGGGCTGGTTGTCGATGCAGTAAACGTGGGCGAGGCTCGCGCAGCTCAGGGTGCCGACGCTGGCCCGCAGCCAGTAGTCGTCGTTCGGGCCGACCCGGACGGTGCCCACGCTGCCGGCGTCCGTCGGTGCCCCGGTCACGGCAGCGGACCAGTTCCGGCAGGTGTCAGGGGCCGCATCGCCGGCCTTGAAGCTGCCGGTCCACACCAAATGGATTTCCGGGGTCAGGCCGAGGACCGACTGCTTGTTCTCGTCGAACTGCGGCGCGACCGCCAAGGAGAGAGCGGAGAAGGCCGTCGCGGGGTCGGCGATCAACACCTGGTCGAGCGTGTCGAAGACGGGCCCCTTGATGACGATGTGGTCCCTGACCGCACCGGCGATCCCATAGGCGAGGACGGCCTTCCAGCCGGTGCCCGGGAGGCCCGCGGCCCCGGCCGCGCCGCTGCAAACCGCGTCGGGCGC
>JAYVWD010000229.1:0-3663 GCA_043786345.1 Pseudomonadota bacterium | reverse complement strand
AGAATGGAGAGGCGACGGTCACCCATGGGTGGACGCCCGAGGGTGGATTCCTGCCCTATCGGTGGCGGGGCTACGACGAGGCCACGATCCTCTATCTCCCTATCGCTTCTGTCAGGTGACTCCAATCCCGGTCAGCCAGCGGCCAAGCGCGGAGGCGCTTGGAACGTCATCGTATTGCCGGCAGAAACAGAAAAAAGGCGGCCGTCAGGCCGCCCCGTAGCGCGCGCGCATTCGAATCTCACCACCAGTGATAATAGTAGTAGTAGCGGTAGCCGTAATAGTCGGAATGGTTATAGTTCGTGTAGTAGTTATTGTAGTATGGACGATTGTACGAATAATAAGTGCCGTAATAGTTGTACGATGGCGTGTAGAAATTGTAATAGTAGCTCGACTGCCAGCCGTTGTTCGAGCCGTAGCTTGACCCGTACCAGTTATTCCAGCCGTTGTTGTGGGTCGAGGAATCCGACGAAGTCGACGAATCCACGTTCACGGCGTCAGCCGGGATTGCGGTCGCCGCGTCGAACACGCTCTTGAGATCGGCCGAGGTCGACGACGCCCCTTTGTGTATACGCATCTCCGCTGCCGTTGCGAGTTCTTCGCCACGCTCGTTGATCGGCACACGAATGACGACGCCCGTCGACTCGCTCACGTCGCGGAAGCCAGGAGCCGCATCAGCGCTGCTGTCGCCATCGGCGAAAGCCGGGACGGCCGCAGCGAGGGAGAGGCCAAGCAGGGCAGATTTGATGATCTTGGTCATTTTCATGTTCTGTTCCTCCAGTTTCAGTCAGTTTCAATTCAGGATCGACGCTCGAACGGCGCGCACGAAATGGACGATTGGAACCCTAGACGGATAAACACACCTCAATGGATGAAGACGAACGACTTGAGCTGTTGAACGAGCCTCGAGATCGTCCCGTTCACTCGGCCCGACGCCCGGGTTGTGAGGCGCCGGTTTGTCCAAAAAGCACTGCAAGGATCGTGCTCGGATCCGTCCGCGGATCGAAAGACATCGTCCTTGCCTCCCGGTTCGCCTCGCGCGGGGAATCATGCTTCGCCGAAATTCGCGGGTGACAAGGTCCATGTAACTGAAGGACGGGCTGCCTTGCACGTGGCGCTGCGCAAGCCGGAAGAGGAGCATGTCATCGTCGCCGGTCAGAATGTCGTAACGCAAGTCCACGATGTCCTGAAAAACATGGCCACCTTCTCCATGAAGGTGCGCCACGGTGATTGGAAAGGCTACACGGGAAAGCCCATCCACCACATCGTCAATGTCGGCATTGGTGGTTCCGATCTCGGCCCGGTCATGGCATACGAGGCATTGCGATTTTATAGCCAGAGAAATTTGACGATGCGGTTTGTCTCCAATGTCGATGGCACGGACTTCACCGAAGCCACCCGCGATCTCGATCCTGCGGAGACACTGCTCATCATTTCGTCGAAGACGTTTACGACTCTTGAGACAATGGCCAATGCACGGACGGCGCGCGACTGGTTGCTCGCCTCATTAGAGGACCATGCCGCCGTCGCTAAGCATTTCGTCGCTGTCTAATGCCGCGGACCTACTCGACTGGCGCTCCAAGAACCGTTCCGCGGCGAACTGGGCCGAGAGAGCGGTTTGGCCCAATTCTTGAATGAATGGCGGCCTACACAGGCGGAGGAGCGACCATGCAACAGCCTTGGATGCAGGCTCTCATCGGCGGCGCCGTAATCGGCGCGGCAAGTGCGATGCTTCTACTTTTCGTCGGCCGGATCTTTGGCGTCAGCGGCGTCGTCGGGGGCGTCGTCACACCGAAAAAAGGCGACCTTGCCTGGAGGATCGGCTTGCTCGCCGGCCTCGGCGTCGGTGGAGCGGTCCTCACGGCGTCGTTCCCGGATGCGTTTGACCCCGGACCGATGCGTTCCGTGGGAACGACCGCCGTCGCAGGCCTCCTCGTTGGCTTCGGGACCCAGCTCGGCGGCGGCTGCACGAGCGGGCACGGCGTCTGCGGCGTCAGCCGGCTCTCGCCGCGGTCGCTGGTCGCTACCGCGGTTTTTGTCTCGACGGGAATGCTCATGGCAACGCTTTTTCATCTATTGGGGAGATGATCCATGGCACAAGGAGCATTGGCCTTCGCGGCCGGCCTTCTTTTCGCGCTCGGCTTAGGCCTTTCCGGCATGACGAGACCCTCGAAGGTGCTCGGCTTTCTCGACCTCTCGGGAACCTGGGATCCGTCGCTGCTGTTCGTCATGATCGGGGCGATCGCCGTGTACGCTACCGCCTATCGCCTGGTGATGCGTCGCGCGCGGCCCCTCGCCGCTCCGAGGTTCGACGTGCCGCCAAAACGCCCCATCGATCGACGTTTGGTGTTCGGTGCCCTACTATTTGGGGGAGGCTGGGGGCTCGGCGGCTACTGCCCTGGCCCGGCCCTGGTTGGCGTCGCGACCGGCGTGATCACGCCGATCGTGTTTGTGGCGTCGATGCTTGCGGGCGTCCTTGCACACGCAATTTTCCAGAAACGGCGGGCGCCGGTGCCGCCGCGCTCGCCCCGCAATCACGACCGGATCGAGGAGGACTCGGGTGCAAATCAAGGCGTTTTTCGACAAGGCGACCTTCACCCTCACCTACGTCGTTTATGACGAAACGGGCAAGGACGCGCTGATCATCGATCCGGTGCTCGACTTCGATCCGGCTACAGGGCGCATTTCGCGCTCATCGGTGGACGAGGTCCTAGGCTTCGTCCGGGGGAGCGGGCTCGACGTGCAGCTCGTCCTGGAGACACACGCGCATGCAGATCATCTGTCCGCATCGCAGCTGGTGAAGCGCGAGTTCCCGGGCGCCAAGCTGGCGATCGGCGCCAACATCCCCTCAGGGCAGACGCACCAAGAGAATCGGGTAGTCGGCGGTTACGACTTCACCCAACGAGGTGCTTCCGAGCTTTAGCCGCTGCAGGAACCCGTGCCCTTGCGCCCCCAGGATCAGTAGATCGGCCGAAGACCGTTCCATTTCGCGGCGGATCTCGGCGCGAATGTCGCCGAGGGCGACGACGGGCTCGACCGCGCAGCCGAGGCGCGCCAAACGGGCGCCGGCCGCCCGGTTCTTTTCCACGAGGGCGTGCCGAATCTCCCGCTCCGCCTCGCCGCCCGCGTTCATGCCAGCTGCTCGCAGCCTGGAGGGACTGATCGGATCATAGACGGTCAATAGACGAACTTGTCGCAAGCCCTTTGGGGCCAGATCAACGAGCAGATCCAGGCAGCTATTGGCATACGGTGAATGGTCCGTCGCGAAGACGGCCGTCCCGCTCCACGTGGGGAGCTCAATCGCCCGCCCGATCAGCAAGCTTTGGTGCGCCGCGATCGCGAGCTTGCGGGCCATGCTCCCGACAAGAACGCTGGCGATCCGTCCTTGCGCCTCGGAGCTCAGCGCTATGAGGTCGGCGCCGAGCTCGTCGGCACGCCGGAGGATTTCATTGGCCGCAAAACCCTCGAACATTTCCTGGGTCGGAGTCCCGAGCCCGCGAGCCGCCGCAAAGGCCGACGCAGCGGCCAAGGCCTCCCGGCCTTCCGTGTCCTTCATGGCGGCATAACGGCGGGCGAAGTCGCTCCCGGGGTAGGGCATGACCTCCAACGCCGGCGGATCATAGCCCTCTTTGACATGAACGAGGTGCAGCTCGAGCGACGGAAAAC
>JAYVWD010000228.1:0-1795 GCA_043786345.1 Pseudomonadota bacterium | reverse complement strand
TCTGGTGCTGCGTCGCGAGCACGCGCCGCTTCGCCACACGGTCGGGGAAACCCGCGAGCAGGCACTCCGCGAGCCGCCCGTCGTCGACGGTCTTCGCGTCGAAGCCGGCGGGGATCCGCAGGCGCTGCGCCAGCTGCTGGTACGCGCTCCCGATCCGCTGCGCGCGCCCGCGGTCCACCATGCGGTCCAGGGATTGAAACGGCAGACGCCCGCCGCGCAGGAACGCCGAGAGCACCTCCATCTGGAATTTGACGTCGCTCGCCTCGTGCGTAACCGCCGGATTCCCCCGCGAAAGCAGCATCCCTTCCGAGATCAGGCAGGCCGCCATCAGCGCCGGCGCCCCGAGGGAAAGGTCGATGCCGCGCGCGACGATGGCCGCGAGCCGCGGATGGAGCGGCAAGACGGAAGCCCGCGCGCCGAACGGCGTCAGCCCGCCGTCCGCGCCCAGGATCCCGAGGAGCTCCAGGAGCTGGCGCGCCGCCTCGACCGCCTTCGGCTCGGGCGCCTCGAACCAGGGGATCAGTTTTTCCACGGCGCGCTCGGGGTCGCCGCTCGCCTTCGCCACGGCGAGCAGTTCCAGGTAGGTGTCGGCGAAGTCCAGCCGCTTGATGTCGGGCACGGTGAACGCGGGGCGCCCGAGGTAGTCGCCTTCGCTGAAGAGGCGGTAGGCGACGCCGGCGCGCACCCGTCCGGCCCGGCCGGCGCGCTGGATGCACGAGGCCTGGCTCACGCGTTTGACGTCGAGCGTCGGCATGCCGCTCCACGGCGCGTGCCCGGCGACCTTCGCGCGCCCCGTGTCGATGACGCCCGTGACGCCGGGCAAGGTGAGCGAGGTCTCGGCGACGTTCGTCGCCAGGATGACCTTTCGCTTCGCCGACGGCGCGAAGACGCGCTGCTGCTCGCGCGGCGGCAGCTCGGCCGATAGCGGCAACACCAGGATCCCGAGGCGCTCCGCGGCCGCCGCCAGCGCCTCGGCGGCCCACCGGATCTCGGCGACGCCCGTGAGAAAAACCAGGACGTCGCCCGGGCACCGCGGGTCCTGGACGATACGGTGCACGGCGCCGCTCACGTCGTCCTCGAGCTCGGGCAGGTACTCGAGGGCGACGGGAAAAGCGCGCCCCTCGACGTCGAAGACGGCCGTCCCACGCCCGCCGCCCCCGAGGTAAGCCTCCAGCGGCCCGGTGTCGAGCGTCGCCGACATCACGACCAGCCGCAGATCGGGGCGCCGCGTCTGCTGCGCCTTGCGGACCAGGGCCAGCGCCAGGTCCGTCTGGACGTGCCGCTCGTGGAACTCGTCGATGATGACGCAGCCGACGCCCGTAAGGGCGGGGTCGTCCCGCACCATGCGCAGGAAGACGCCTTCGGTGACGAAGAGGATCCGCGTCGCCGCCGAGCTCTTCCCTTCGAAGCGGATCTGGTAGCCGACCGCGTCCCCGACGCCCACGCCGAGCTCGGAGGCGATCCGCTCCGCCGACAGACGCGCGGCCAGGCGCCGCGGCTCGAGCACGATGATGCGCCCCGCGACGTGCGCGAGCAGCGCCGGCGGTACCCGCGTCGTCTTGCCGGCGCCGGGCGCCGCCTTGACCACGACGGTGGACTGCGCGCGCACCGCGGCGGCGATGGCGCCGAGGTGCGGGTCGATGGGAAGGGGTAGGGGCATCAGCCGGTCGGAACCACTTTAAGGGGCTGTCCAAGAATAACTTGCCCATTTGGGCGTCAGATGATGGTCAGCTGCGGTCGCGAAAAACCGGAGTTTACCGGGTGTAAATGAGGATTTTTCACGACCGCAGCTGGC
>JAYVWD010000227.1:0-3089 GCA_043786345.1 Pseudomonadota bacterium | reverse complement strand
TACCCCTTCCCTTATGACCGGGTCAAAGACCTGCTCGAGACCTACCCGAAGCTGACCGAGATCATCTGGGCGCAGGAAGAGCCGCAAAACATGGGCGGCTGGAACTTCGTGCGCGGCCGGATGCTCGAGGTCGTCAAGCCCGGCCAGAAGCTCACCTACGTCGGCCGCAAGAACTCGGGCACGCCGGCCGAGGGCACGGCGAAGGCGCACGAGGCCGAGCAAAAGCGGATCATCCAGGAAACCCTTTCGCGCGCCAGCGGCTGGTCTGAGAAGTCCGTGTCGGCGACGGGGAAAGGCGGCTGAGCGCCGCGCCGAAGGCCGCGACCGATCGCTCCGCGCGCCGGCGTTACGCCGCGCATGCGGCGGTGGTCGCGGGCGGCGTGCTGCTCTTCCTGCTCATCGCCCGATTCGGGGCCCTCCCGGGGGTCGCGGTTCCGGCCGTCGCGGCCGCGGCGCCGGCCTTGGCGCCGAGCGGGCTCGCGCGGTTCCTCCTCGCGCTGCTGACCATCACCGCCTGCGGCGGCCTCCTCGGGCGCCTGGCGCCGCGGCTCGGGCAGCCGCCGGTGATGGGCGAGGTCCTCGCCGGGCTGCTGCTCGGCCCCTCCGCGCTCGGCTGGATCGCGCCCGGACTGGCGCACACGCTGATCGCGCCGGAGACGCTGCCGGCGCTCGGCGTTCTGGCACAGCTCGGGATCATCCTCTACATGTTCGCGGTCGGCCTCGAGCTCGACTTGGACCTGTTGAAAACAAAGGGGAAAGGCGGCCCGCTGATCTCGCACGCGAGCATCGTCTTGCCGCTGCTACTCGGCGCCGCGCTCGCGATCCCGCTCTATGCGCTCCAGTCCGCGGACCGCCTCGCCGACCCCGCCGGAAGCCCGGCGGCGTCGTTCCCGGTCTTCGCGCTGTTCGTCGGCGTCTCGCTCGCGATCACGGCCTTCCCCGTGCTGGCGCGAATCTTGAACGATTCCGGCCTCACGCGCACCCGGCTCGGCAGCCTGGCACTGGCCTGCGCCGCGATCGACGACGCGACGGCGTGGTGCCTCCTGGCCTTGGTCGCCTGCCTCGCGACGGCGCAGGGGATCCTGCCGGCGCTCGCCACGTTTGGTCTAACCCTGGTGTTCGCGCTGACGATGTGGCTGGTCGTGCGGCCCCTCGTGGCGCGCGCGACCCGCGGCCGCTCGGGCGATCAGGTCAGCCGCGACATGCTGCTCGCTGCGGCCGCCGTCGTCCTGTGCGCGGCGTTGGCGACGGAGCTCATCGGCATCCACGCGCTCTTCGGCGCGTTCCTGCTCGGCACGGCGTTCCCGCGCGACGCGGCCCTGACCAAGGCCTTGAAGGCGCGGCTGGCCGACACCGTCGGCGCCCTGCTTTTGCCGGTTTTCTTCGCCTATACCGGCATGCGCACGCAGCTCGGCCTGCTGACGACGCCGGCCGACTGGCTGATGACCCTCGCGGTCATCGCGGTCGCCACCGTCGGGAAGTTCGGCGGCACCTTCGGCGCGGCGCGGCTTTCCGGGATCCCGCGCCGTGAGGCGGCGGCGCTCGGCGTGCTGATGAACACGCGCGGCCTGGTCGAGCTCATCGCGCTCGACATCGGCCTGGAGCTCGGGGTCATCGGCCCCAAGGTCTTTACGATGCTGGTCGTGATGGCGGTGGTCACGACGTTCGCGACGGCGCCAGTGCTGCGGCGGCTGCGGCGGGCGGGGGATTTCGTCTAATAGAACGCCCGAGCTTTCGTGCCAGACTCGAGCGAATCCGTCGTAAATCGACGGACACAACCGGCCGGCGCCCCCCGCCGCTCAACCCTCGATGCGCGGCTCGACCGTCTTCTTGATGTTCGAGCCGACGGCCCGCGAGACGAGGCAGTAAGCTTCGGCCTTGTGGCACGCGCTTTCGAGCGCGCTCGCGTCGGCGTTCGAGACGATATGGGGGCGCAGCACGGCCTCCATGATCGTCGCCAGCGCGCCGCCTTCGGTGCGGAGTTCCGCGTCGAGGCGCAGCGACTCGTAGGGCAGCTTCGCCTTCTCGAGGATGATGCCGAGGGTGATCAGGTAGCAGCTCCCGAGGGCCGCGAGGAAGAGGTCCTCCGGCGTCGCGTCCTCGCCGCGCCCGCCGAGCTCGCGCGGGAGCGAGATGCGGGTCGAGATGCCGCCCCGCGACGCGCCGACCGCGGCGGCGGGGCCGACGAAGGTGCCGCGCGCGATACCGATCCCGGTGCCCGCATCGGCGCCGCCGCCGATCACCGCGGCGCCGCTCCGGACGTCCCCCGCCCCGTCGAAGCCGCCGCGCCAGGTGGCGGTCGCAAAGGTCGAAATCAACTTGGCGAGCGGCCTCCCCTCCCCGTTTTTCGAGGTCGGCTGCTCCAGCTCGATCGTCACGGCCCCCGGTCCTTTCAGGTAGGCCGAGCGCACGCCCCATTTCTGGTCGATGGGGGCCTGGATGACCGCCGCCCCTTTCGCCGCGAGGGCCGCGCAGTCCCGGTCCACGTGCCCGCTCTTTACGGCCAGCGTCACCGTCGTGTCGGCGTCCGCCTGCTCGAGCACGACGATCACGCCGCCGAACCGGTGGTAGGCGAGCTTGTCGTTGCGGAAGTCGGGCGCGACGCCGGCGACCTCGGTGAACCAGGCCGAGGCGCCCGGGAAATCCTTGAACCCCAAGTGCAAATGGGAAAGCTCCATCTCAGTGCTCCTCGCGCAGGGCGATGCCGCCCAGGTTTTGTAAAAGCGGCGCGTTCTCGCACGCCAGGTAGGAGGCCGGCCGGCCTAAGTCCTCGTTCACGTGGTGGTGCCAGGCCCAGACCGGCACGTAGACCGCGTCGCCCTTTTTCCAGGCGACTTTCCGGTCCTCGACCAGGGTATGGCCCGCGCCCTCCAGGATGAAGAGCACCGTCTCGTAGTTGTGCCGGTGCCGGTTGGTGCTCTGCCCGGGCTCGAGCTCGCCGAGCGTCATGCTCAGCGTCCTGGTCGGCAGGTCGACGACGGCGACGCCGTGCCGGCGCTCCGCCGAGAACCCCGCCCGCTGGCCGGTCTCGCGCACGTTCGCGTGCAGCAGCTTTTCCGGCAGCGTGACGGCGAGGCTCGCCTTCGTCT
>JAYVWD010000226.1:0-11955 GCA_043786345.1 Pseudomonadota bacterium | reverse complement strand
GGCCCGGATTGCCTTGGCCCGGATTGCCTTGGCCCGGATTGCCTTGGCCCGGATTGCCTTGGCCCGGATTGCCTTGGCCCGGATTGCCTTGGCCTGGATTGCCTTGGCCCGGAGTGCCTTGGCCCGGATTGCCTTGGCCGGGGGTGCCTTGACCGGGGGTGCCTTGACCTGGCGTGCCTTGACCCGGGGTGCCTTGGCCTGGACTGCCTTGGCCTGGATTGCCTTGGCCTGGACTGCCTTGGCCTGGATTGCCTTGGCCGGGGGTGCCTTGACCTGGATGACCTTGGCTCGGATGGCCGGCATAGGCCGTGCCCGCGAGCAGCGTCAGCGCGAAAAATACGGAACTCAGCTTCTTCATGTCATGCTCCTTGAGAATGCGCGCCGATAGCGTACCGGTCGCGCGTTAAACTCTATGCAATCTTTCAGCCGCCGCCGAGGGAGCGCTGACCAAGGATGCGCAGGTTGGCGTCGAGGACCACCAGTCGGAATTCACGGACACGCGCCTCGAGGATGCGGCCTTTGACCTGGAACTGGCCGCCCTGTTGAAGCGGCTGGCGGTCGAGCGTCTGGACCAGGCCGAGGTTGGTGACCGCGTCGAGCCGTGCATACGCCGCGCCGGCGCCGGCGGCCGTGCCGCTCGCGATCACGAGGGGGCGGAGGCCGCCGTCATTGATCAGCCGGAAGTCGTTGACGTTGAGCGTCACGTTGCCGATTGGATCGGGGCCTGGGCCTGGGCCTGGGCCTGGGCCTGGGCCTGGGCCTGGGCCTGGGCCTGGGCCTGGGCCATTGCCGAGCGACTGCGTCAGCAGTCCTTTCACGATGGCGTAATCGATGACGCCGCCCGCGCGGGTGTCAGGGGTCGAGCGGACCTGCCAGAGGAAGTCGGGTCGGTCCTTCGAGGTCCATTCGCCGCCGATGATGTATCCGTTTCGGTCCAACTCGAGCTGGTAGGAGACACGTATGCTGTCGCCGGCGGGGCGTTGCGGGGAGACCGCCGGTTCCGCTTCGGCCGTGTAGAAGAGCTCGGCATCCACGTCGACGAGCTGCTCGGTGCCTGGAGCGCGGAAGCTCGACGAGCCGTCCTGGCCGGTGAAGGGCCGGAGGTTGGCGTATTGGACGCGGTAGCCGGTGACCGGCTGGTTCCAGACCTGCTCGTCGTTCGAGACGTCGGCGACGAAGGACTGCTGGCGGCGCGCCAGGTATTCGCCGAGGACGAGGTGGAACGTGCCGGGGTTGACGTCGCGGCAGGCCGGGTCGACCGGACGGTTCCATTGGCCGAGCTGCGGGGTCTCTTCGTTGCAGCGGCCGCCGATGAACACATACTGGTAAGTGCTGAAGTCCGAGTAGCTGCGCGAGATTAACGCCTGCAGGTCACCGGACGAGAACTCCATCGCGCGCCCGTCGCGCCGCGTCACGCGGGCGACGCGGCCCGGCTGCCCGCTCACAGAACGAAAACGCTCGCAGGTAACCTCCTGAGCGAACAGGCCAATCCTGCGGATGATCCCGGAAAGATACTAAACGGGATTTGGTGACGACGTGAGGTATCCTGCCCTTTATGCACGCATATTTCGCCGCGCTCGCGGCCTTGAGCCAATCCATCTATGTTTTGAAGCCCGACCTTGCCTGGGACGCCTACGCCGTCTGGCCCGACCACAGCTACGGCGTCGCGCTGCTGGCGCCGCTGGCGAACGGCCCGTTCTACGGCGTTTTCGGCGTCGAGGTGGCGAGCCGGGCCCGGTTCACGCGCGTGCGCCTCGACTGGCTCGGCCTCGGCGTCAAGACCCGCGTCGAGTGGCTCTCGACCGAGTCGACGGCCGTACAGCTCGGTGGCCGCTATGAGCTCTCCTACGTCATGACGAGGAAGGACTCTGCTTATAACGACGGCAACGGCCACCGGCTGCTCGGCAGCCTGATGGTCTTCACCCGCGGGCTTTTCGTCGACGTGGCCGCCGGCACCGCTTACGGCCAGGGACCGCTGGCGCCGCGCGTGCTGCTAGTCGGCCTTGGCAGTTACGCACCCTAGCTTGACGTCGATCTGCAGCGGACCGTCGATGCGGGACCCGTTGCCGGCGCGGCGCGCGTCGCGCCGGTGGCGCGCGACGAGGCAGGTGCGGAACGGCCGGCGCGGCGGGTTGTCGAGCGGGATCTCGATGCCGCGCCGCGTCGCGACGGGCGCGCTGCCGGCCGCGTCGCCGACGGCCTCGAGCTCGTAGGCCGTCGCCGTCGTCGGATCGTCGGTCTCGGCGACGAGGGTGAAGGTTTCGGGCGGGGCGCTGGTCACGTAAAGCCGGCGCAACGGCTTGGGCGCCCGCACCTGGATGCTGTAGGAACCAAAATACCCCGGTGAAAGCAAGATCTTGTAGCCGCGACGGCGCGGCGTCCGGGCGCTCAGGATGCCGCCCTTGGCGACGAGGTCCTGGCCGGCCACCGTCGCCGTGAAGCTCGCGGGAAACGGCTTCTCTCCCTTGATCTCGACGAGCGCCTCCGCCGTCGACGCGTCGATCGCGATGGTGACGGCGCTTTCGTTCGCGCCGACCGCGTCGTCGAGCACGAGCGCGCCCAGCATCCCGACGCAGCCCCATGACACCGTGACGACGAACCCGAGCCCGACGTGCCAGGCGACCACGGCCCAAAAGCCGTCGAGCGGGCCCCTCATCGCGCCAGCCGGAGCGCGGCGGGCGCATAGAAGGCGGCCCCGAGCAGGCAGGCGAGCTGGATCGCCGTTACGCCGAGCGGCGCCGCGGGGAAGGGCTTGAGAAAATCGACCGCGAACCGGAAGGTCAGGTAGAGCACGATGAATCCCCGGAACAAGTCGCCCTGGATATAGGGCCGCGCGCGCTTCCGCCAGGCGAGCAGCGCCAGCGCCGCGACGACGAAGGCCGCCTCGTACAGTTGTACCGGATGGCGGGTGATCCCGTCGCCCAAGTCGATTCCCCAGGGGAGCGCCGTCGGGACGCCGTGGGTGCGGTCGTCGAGCCCCGACAGAAAACAGCCGAGGCGCCCGACGGCGAGGCCGAGTCCCAAAGGCAGGACGACCTCGTCGCCGGTGCGCCCGGCGATGCCCGTCAGGCGTTTCGCGAGCTCGACGCCGGCGGTCCCGCCGATCAGCGCGCCGACGATCGTTTTGTCGCCGCGCGCCAGGGCCCCGACGAAGCCGACCTCGGGCATCCCGGCGAGCGCGCCGAGGAGCCGCGCCCCGAACAGCCCGCCGAGCGCCGCGCCGAGGACGGCCGCCGCGGCCTGAAAACCGGTCATCAGCGCCCGCGAGCGGCGGATCCGGTAGGTGTTGAAGCCGAGCGCCCAGGCGGCGAAATCCAGCACGAAATGGGCGTGCGCCTTGAGCCCGAAGGCGGCGAAAACCACGGGAAACGTCATCGGTCCCCCCTGGCCTGGCCAATTCCAGCCAGGCTTTTCGCCCAAGGCTTTCCGGGGTTTGTGTTAAAGTTTGCCAGCATCGGAATCTCAGCTTGCGGAGTCGCCGCTTAAAAGGCCATAAAACGCGCGTTCGCAAGCGTTACCAGGACACCCATATATGCCGGAAATCGGTCCGGCGTTTCTACCAGGCACCGTAATGCCTGTCTATGAGGCCCCAATGATCCGCTATGCTTTTGCGTCTGCAATCGTTCTGACCCTTTCTGCCTGCGGGGCCGGGTCGCCCGACGCCTCAGGACTCCGCGACGACCATGGCGGCAACGCCGCCGCCTACCCGACCCACCCTGACCTCACCATCACCCCCGGCGCCACCTGCCAGGTCGCCGACGAGCTGCGCTACCCGGAGCACATCAAGTACTGCAGCCGCAGCGTTAACAGCGGCCTCAAGAAAGACATCATCTCCCAGTACGACCACGACTTCGGTTTCACCATCGAGGCGATGAGCCGCGGCGATTTCAAGATCGACCACTTCATCCCCCTCTGCATGGGCGGCGCCAATGCGCGCACCAACCTCTGGCCGCAGCACAAGTCGGTGTACGTCAAGACCGACGGCATCGAAATGAAGCTCTGCCAGCTGCTGTCCTTCGGCACCATCAAGCAGGCGAACGCGATCGAGCAGATCAGGCACGTGAAGTTCAACCTGAACGAGGCGCAAGCGTTCGAAGCCTCGCTCGACCAGCAGATCGCGACGCACCAGCACAACTGAGCCGCTCGGGCCTCAGGCCGCCCCCGCCCTTCAGGGCGAGGGCGGCTGCTCGTCCGCGACGAGCGCCAACCACCGTTGCCCGCCCGGATTCGCGGGCGGCGCCTCGGCCGGCTTGGCGCCGATCGTGGCCACGAACTCGCTGCCTTTCCCCGGCGTCGACACCGCGAGCACCACGTCGCCGCCCAAGGCGCGGGCCAGCTGGCGCGCCAGCGTCAGGCCGCGGCCGGCGCCGCTCTGCGCCCGCGTGAGCGAGGAATCCACCTGGTAAAACGGCTCGAAGACCAGCGCGTGCTGCTCGGTCGCGATCCCGATCCCCGTGTCCGAGACGCGGAAGGCGAGCCCCGGCTTGCGGGCCTCGCACGTGACCGTCACCGTGCCCCCCGCGGCCGTGAACTTGAGCGCGTTGCCGAGCAGGTTCGACAGGACCTGCTTGAGGCGGAGCGGGTCCGACTCGACCACCGCCGGCACGTCCGCGGCCAGGTGGGTGATGAGCGTGATTCCGCGCGCGTGCGCGGCCCGCTCGAAGGTCCCCTCCAGGTCGCGCCAAAGCGGCGCCATCTCGACCCGCTCGCGCCGGACCGAATACCCCTGGCCGGCGTCGGAAGCCCCGAGATCGAGCAGGTCCTCGACGAGCCGCACCAGCGACTCGGCGTTCTTCTTGATGCTGCCGGCCGTGTCGCGCAGGTCGTCGTTCGCCGATTTGGCCGTGGTGATGATGTCGGAGAAGCCGAGGATGGCGGTGAGCGGCGTCCGCAGCTCGTGGCTGACGTTCGCGAGCAGCTCCGACTTCGCGCGCGTGGCGACCTCGGAGCGGCTCAGGGCGTCGCGCAGGCCCGTCTCGAGCGCGGCGCGGCGGGTGAGCTCGTCGACCAGGCTGGCGTTCGAGGCGCTGAGCGCGGCCGTGCGCTCGCCGACCAGGGCCTCGAGGTGGGCGTTGACCTGCTTGAGCTCGACCTCGGCCTTTACCCGCAATTCGAGCTCGCGCGTCAGCGCCCGATTTTTGTCGGCGAGGCGCGCGTCCTTTTCGCGGAGAAAGCCGACGATCGGGCGGCCGGTCACCAGGTGCACGCCGACGCCGGCCAGGGAGGTCAGCATCGCGAGGCCGCCGACCAGGGTCACCGAGTCCTGGAAGAGGCCGCGGTAGAGGGGCGCATAGAGCTGGGTCTCGTCCGCGACCATCGCCAGGCCCCAGTCGGTGCCCTTCACGGGGCCGAACGCGACGACCTGCGCCGGGCCGACGGGCGCTTGCATGGGCGCGAGGCCGACCTTTCCGGCGCGCGCCTCGCCGAGGACGCGCGCGACCACCGAGTCCTCGCGCATCGCCTTGACGGTCCCGCCTTCGGAAAAGGCGAGGCGCTGACCGTCGCTGCCCGAGAGCCCGAGGACCGTCTCTTCCTTCGCCTCCAGGCTCGATGGCGTCATGAACGCGGCCTTGAGGCTCGCGAGCTCGACCGCCCGGTCATCCACGCTCATTTAGGGCCGGATCCCCCGGCCGCCAGCGGTTTTACCCGGAAGTAAAAGCGTTTCTTCGCGACCGGCTTGTCGTCGCCGGGGTTGAAGATCTGAATGTAAGCGAAGTCCGAGCAGGTGCCGTCGGTGCGGTTGATGGCGTCGCACTGGCCGTTCACGCTCAGCGGCACCGTCAGGGCCTCGCCCGGCGCGGCGATCGTCAGGAGCTGCGGCTCCTGGTCTTCGCCGACCCAGTCGATGGCGCCCTGGAGCGGCCCGGAGTTGTAGAAGATTTTGACCTGGGCGGGGTAATGGAACTTGAAGCCCTCGCCGTCCTTGAGCGTGAGCTCGACGGCATAGGTCGCCTGCTCGCCGGCGTGAACCTCGAGCTTGATCTCATGACCGCGGCTGCCGTCGGCGCCGGCGACGACCTCCTTGCCTTCATGGCTGAGGGTGAACCCGGCCCGCGTCGCCTCGTCGGCGAAGTTGCGGGCGGCGAGCGCGCCGCGGATCAGCGCGGCGAGCTCGCCCGGCGCGCGGAGGTTCTTGCGGCCGAGCTCATCGGCGAACAGGACGTGGTCGAACCAGTCCTGGGCCGTGAGGTGCGGGTTGTCGCGGGCGAGGCGCATCGCCTCGAGGACCACGTCCACCACCATGCCCAAGCCCTTTTCCTCGCCATACGCGGTCGTGGCGGCGTCGAGGAGCGCCTTCATGGTGCCGCCGTAGGCTTCGCCGTCGTCGTGCACTTCATTGGTCAGGAAGAAGCCCGTGCGGTTGATGATGCGCTGGTCGTTCTGGCCGGGAAACGGCTGGTCGTGGTTGGTCGCGCGCAGGACGAGCTCGGCGACGAAGTCCGCCATGCCTTCCGAGAGGCCGCCGGTGTCGGCCAAGTCCAGGCGCGTGCCCATCAGGCGGTCCATCACGCCGTGGCCGAGCTCGTGCCAGATCGTGGTGTTGTCGCGGGCCATGTTGAGCTGGTCGGGCGAGTACGTGGAGAAGTTGATGGTGTCGCTGTCGTAGTAGGCGTTGTCCATGTTCTCGACGTCGGGGTCGAACAGGAACGCGTCGAACGGCCGCGTCGACAGCTCGGGGTCCTTGAAGCCCATGGGGCGCAGGCTCTCGAAGAGCTGGTTGATGGCGTAGTAGACCTGGACCTCGTCGAAGCCGCGGTTGATGTAGAACGCCGGGTCGTGGGTCGGGTGGCGCGACGCGTCGCGGTGGAGGGCGGCGGTGCGCGCCTCGAGCGGCTTGCCGAAGTAGGCGGCGCCGGGGACGACCTGGTAGTCGTCGGCGGCTTCGTCGAATTTCCAGGCGAAGGAAAGCTGGGTGGAAAAGCGCTTCGGGATCCAGATGTCCGGGTAGGCGGTCATCGCGGCCGGGTTGATGTTGATCGTGGCGTAGCGGCCCTGCAGGAGCGCGTGGCCGGTGTCGACGGCGTTCGACGCCGGCGGAATCTGGGCGAGCAGGTCGGCGGCGCGGGTACGGATCCAGCTCAAGGCCCAGTAGCCCTCGGCCTGGCCTTCGGGGGTCGAGCCCTTCACCTCGTCGTGTTTATTTTAGAAATATGCGTGGTCGCGCAGCGGCGCGTACGGGTCGCCATCCGGAACGCGGACCTCGGAAAACAGGTGCTTGAGCATCACGCGCTGGCGCGGCAGGAACTGGCCGCCGTACTCCTCGTAGATCGGGAAGACGAGCGCCGGGATCTGGTAGTCGTCCTGGGGAAAGGGGGCGTAGTCGTGGCCGACGACGGCGCGGGATTCCAGGTCGATGCGCACGACGTGGTTGCCGCGGCGGGCTTTGAGCCTCACGACGCGGATCAGGCGGCCGTCCTTCCAGACCGTTTCCCGGGTCACGGCGCGGACGGCGGGATCTTCGGAAGCGGCGACGGCGGTGCGGGCGAGCACCTCGGCCCAGGCGGCCGGGTCGGCGGCGCGGGCGCGGCGGGCGCGGGCGACCGTCGGGGTCGCGGCCGCCGGCGGCGCGTCGACCTGCGCCTCGAGCTGCACGAGGTCCGGCGTCGAGTCGTGGAGGGAGGTCCAGATGCGGATGCTCATCCCGTCGACCCGGGCGCCGTCCCGATATTGGTCGTAGCGGCGGTAGTGCTCGAAGGCGAGGTCGCGGTCCTCGGCCTGCTTGAAGTCGGCCGCGGTCAGCGCGAGCCCGGTCTGCGCGTCGATCTTGGCGAGGACGTGCGCGAAGCTGGCGTCGCGGTCCTCGTGGGCCGTCCAGCGGACGGATTGGGCAGCGTAGGCTTGGGTCCCGGCAAAGAGCGCCAGGGCCACGACAGGCAAGGATTTCATTTTGTGGTCCTAAGTGAACGGTCACGCGGCGGGGGGGGGTGCGCGGAATCTAGCAAAGCGTTGCCATTTTTACTATCATTGGTAAATGAGCGCCTGCCCCGACTGCCGCGTGCCGCTGACGCCTTTGAATGAAGGCGGAAAAATCTTTTACGTCTGCGGTACTTGCGGCGGGCAGGCCGTCACTTTGCCGGGTTTGAAGCGGGTGAGCGGTGCCGAAGCGGCGGGGGACATGTGGCGGAATTCGCGGCCGGCGCCCGCCGGGAAAGCCCGCGCCTGCCCGGAATGCGCCCGCGTCATGGCGGGCGTCTTCGCCGCCGGCGGCGACGACCTGCAGCTCGAGGTGTGCCGCCGCTGCTTCCTCTTCTGGTTCGACCGCGGCGAGCTCGAGCAGCTTCCGCACGTGGCGGCGGCGGCGGCGCTGCCGGCCGAGGCGCGGAAGGCGCTCGCGATGGCGCGGCTCGCGGAGATCGGCGCGGAGGCGAAGTCGAAGCGCCAGCGGCAGGTGCTCGAAACGCTCGCGGGCGACTACGAATACAACGCGCGGCACCGCTCGTGGAGCCGGGGCTACGACGGCTGGGACGCGGCGATCGACGTCATCGGGGCGCTGACGCGGCTGTTCCGCTGACCGCGGCCGGCCGGCGTCAAAACGCCGCGTTGTAGTGCAGGAAATCGAAGTAGGTCTGCCCGACGACGTCGCCGCGCAGATAGGGCGAGACGTATTTGACCGTCGGCGTGAACCAGCCGTAGAGCAGCGTTCCCGCCGAAGCCTCGAGCCGATAGGTGCGCAGGCCTTGAAACAGGCCGCTTTCGAGCTGGCGGACGACCTTGAGCTCGGTGCCGATCTCCCACCAGGGCTTGCGGACGACCAGTAAGACGTTGTGGCGGAGGCCGAATTCCTCGATTGCTTTCCCGGCTTGCGTGGTGAGCGCCAGCTGCCAGCTCGGCCGTGACCGCGCCGAAACCGAAGTAATTGCCGTGGAGCGCCGCCCCGCGCGCCGGCGGCGCGGCCGGCAACAGAAAAACGAGCGGGAGGAGCCATTCTGACCGGGCTTTCATCGAGCCCAGGTTAACACAGCGGCAGACTCCGAAGGAGGCGTCGCCGATGTTTATCCAGGTTTTGACGATGGTCGGATTCCTCATGGGCACCGCGCCCTGCCTGGTGAACGGGCATCCCGTCCGGGTCAGGGGGCGCACGCCGGCGGAGGTGCGCCGCAAGTGCCTGGCGCGGTCGGGCGCGGTCTGGAACGGCCCGAAGACCGCGCCGACCGCGATCGATCCCAAGCAGGACCCGTCGGCGAATCAGCGGGGGGACGCCGCCGCCCTGCCGCCGCTTCCGGCCGCTGCCCGGTAACGGAAAGCCCTGGAAAAGAAGAGTTGGCAGGAGCAAGCCGATTTGACACCGTCGAGCCATGAGCCGTCTGACCGCTGCACATCTCGCGACCTACCATCACGACGGCTATCTGGTCGTGCGCGGCCTGTTGCCCCGGAGCGCGCTCGCGGCGCTCGAGGGCGAGTGCGACCGGCTCCTCGCGGCCGACGGGCTCGTGCACCCGGACAACATGCGCTGCCGCTTCCATTTTCACCCGGAAACCGGCGCGCAGATCCTGGACGCCATCGACCCGGTGACCGACCTGTCGCCGGCCATCGGCACGGTCGCCGCGGGCGCGGCGCTCGCCGGCACCGTCGGCGAGCTGCTCGCGGAGCGCGCCTGCCTTTTCAAGGACAAGCTCATTTTCAAGCAGCCGGGCTCGACCGGCTACGCCTTGCACCAGGACTTCATCGCCTGGCCGGGGTTTCCGCGCAGCTTCACCACCGTGCTGCTCGCCCTCGACGAGTCCACGGCGGAAAACGGCTGCCTCGAGGTCTTCGCCGGCTGCCACAAAGGCGGCCTGCTGTCGGCCGCCGACGGGGACTACCACGACCTGCCGGAGGCGGCGTTCCCGCGGGAAAGCCTGCGGTCGCTGCCGCTCGCGCCGGGCGACGCCGTGATCTTCGGCGCTTACCTGCCGCACCGCTCGGGCCAAAATCGGAGCGCGGGGCCGCGCCGGCACCTCTATTTGAGCTACAATGCGCAGAGCGACGGCGGCGACGGGCGCGCCCGGCACTATACCTACTTTCAACACTGGCTGGCCCGGCGGTACGCCGAGTACGGGTACACCAGCCACTTTTACCGGTAAGGAGCGGGCCATGGCGGGCGGCAGCAAGTTCCATTTGTCACTCAACGTGCGCGACCTGCGCGCGTCGACCGAGTTTTACGGCAAGCTCCTCGGGCTCGCGCCCGCCAAGATGTACGACGACTACGTGAAGTTCGAGTGCGAAGATCCGGCGCTGGTGCTCGCGCTCGAGCCCCAGAGCTTCGCCGGGGCCGGCGCCCTCAACCACTTCGGCATCCGCTTCGGCACGCAGGACGCGCTCGCGGCGGCGGCGCAGCGGGCGGCGGCCTACGGCCTCGACGCGCAGTTCCTGCAGGGCATCGAGTGCTGCTATTCGCGCCAATCCAAGGCGGTTTTCCACGATCCCGACGGCACCCTGGTCGAGCTCTACATCCTCGAGGCCGATCTGGACCATGCCTCCCTGCACGGCGGCGCCCAGCGGGCGAAAGCGGCGGCGGCGCAGGACGCGGCGCGGGCGGCGGTCGAGCACCTGCTCGGAACGCCGGCGCCCGATTTCGGCGCCATTCCGGACGCGAGCGTCGACGAGGTCAAGCTCCGCGGGACCTTCAATGCGCGCATGGAGCCGGCGGCGATGCACGCGCTGCTCGCCGAGTGCCGCCGCGTCCTCAAGCCGGGCGGCGCGATCGAGACGCACCTGCTGGTGAGCGACCGGGTGTTTCAAAAACAACTCCCGAAGCTCCCCGGCCCCGCGGCGAACGTCGAGGTGACGCCGGTCGCGCGCGACGTGATGGCGGCGTTCGAGGAGGCGGGCTTCGTCGCCCTCGAGGCGAAGCGCTATAGCCATGCGCCGGTGTTCCAGTTCGAAGGCGCCGAGATGCGCGAGCTCCTGTTCGCCGGCCACAAGCAGGCCGAGCGCGCGCTCGACGACGGGCGCACGTTCAACGTCATCTATAAGGGGCCGTACCGGCAGGTGTCCGACGACGCCGGCGAGACCTTCCGGCGGGGGGAGGCGCGGACGGTGAGCGCGCGGCAGGTCGAGACCTTGAAGGCGTCCGGTATGGCCGACGCCTTCGTGTTCGTCACCGCCACGTCCGCGCCGGTGTGTGGAACCTAACGAAACGTCATCCGGGTCGTGCCGCGCAGCCGGTCCGCGCCGATGCAGGCCGGGCGGGCCGCGCGCCGGACGACCGCGGCCCGCGCCGCCACGGTCACGAGCGGCGTCATGTAGGCCGGATACCCGGTTGCCACCGCGCGCACCCGCGGCCGGGCGAGCGGCCATGCGCAACAAAGGCGCCTCGAAAACCATGCCCGCGAACTCGAGTCCCGGCCCGTCATCAGAAACCTCCTTGGTGTTTCTCAAAACTAACCATAACCATCGAATTCACCTGCCGGCGCGGTCAGGAAGCTGGCAGCGACGAAGGTGAGCGCAGCGCCTAGGGATCCACACCATCCTACGGCCTCGGCGGCCGTGGATTCTCAGGTCCTCGTGAGCATTGCGTAAAGACTTGCCGTCGGCCGCGGGCCGCCGTCAGCGCGCCTCGGTGCAGGTCGCCGGAAAGGACTCGCCGCAGCTCCACTGCACCGCCCAGGTCCCGTCCGCGTTTTTGACGAGGGTACGGGCGTAGTCGTAGTACGGGCTCAGCGGAATGCGGCGGCTCGAGAAGGCCTCGGCCGCCAGCGGCACCGCGGTTTCGGCGCCGGCCTCGTCGGTCTCGGTGACGGCAAGGGCGGCGTCGGGGCCTTCGAGCACCTGCACGCGCGCGAGGCCGCCGTCGCCCAGGTCGTGGCAGTCGATCCGGACCTTGGCGGCGGCGCGCGCGGCGACCGGGCAGATCCGCTCCGACCAGCTCCAAGGCGAGCCGCCTTCGAGCTTCGAGCCGAACCGCTCGATGCAGCCGTCGTCGCCGAAGACCACCGACTCCTCGAGCGCGTCGGCCGGCATCGCGACGTGGCA
>JAYVWD010000225.1:0-2638 GCA_043786345.1 Pseudomonadota bacterium | reverse complement strand
ATGGACTCTAGAACGGCAGCCGGAAATCCTCGACATAGCGCCCGCAGGCCCGGCACCGGCTGTCGTCCGTCGGGTTGCTCGTCGCGCTGCACAGCGGGCAGGTCCAGATGTTGCCCTCGACGACGAAGTAGAGCTCGGACAGGGCGGGATGCCGGTCGAGCCAGGCCGCCAGGTCATGGTCGCAGATGTCGGACGTGATCTTGAGCAGGCCGCCGAGCGAGATCCGACGGCGCGGCTCGAGCTCGAACATGCCGGCGATCAGGCGCCGGACGTGCGCCGGCACGTCGGCGAGCGGCGCGGTGTTGTAGGCGCCGCTCATGACCCGCGTGTAATATTCGTTGAAGTGCTCGGCGTAAAAGGCGAATTCGCCGGTGATCAGGCGGTAGAACAGGTTCGCCAGCGCCCAGACGTCGTGCTTGCCGTCGACGGCGCTCGGGTCGCGCAGCAGCTCTGGCGACCAGGAGGTCACGGCGCCCGGGTGGCGGAAGCGGTCCTCACGCCAGTTTTCCCGCTGATCCGCGAGCCAGTTCCGGCCGACGCCGAAGTCGAGGATGCGGATGCCGGGGTCCTCGGTGATGAGCGAGTGCGAGAGCGCCGCGGCCGGCCCCGAGATCATGATGTTTCCCGGGTGCAGGTCGCGGTGCACCTGGGCGTTGGCGGCGGCCGGGATGAGCGCGATCGTGATCCGCCGCAGCAGGTCGAGCGCCGTGCCGACGTCCCACGGCGGCGGCTTCCCGTCGAACAGCTCCTTGAGCGTCACGCCCTCCACGTACTCCATGAAGAAGTAGTGGACCGGCAGCATCGCCAGGCTGCGCACGTTGCCGAGGGCCTTGACGATGGTCGGCGAGTTGCCGAGGCGCCTCAGCATCAGCAGCGTCTCGGCCTCGCGGCGGAAGGTCTCGAGCTCGCGCTCGCGCCGCGGCGAGATGAGGACCTTCACCGCGACCCGCTCGGGGGCCGGCTCCGGCAGCGGCGTCGGCCCGTCGCCCCGCCGGTAGATGGCGATCGACGCGGCCTGCCCGCCCGAGACGGCGCGCTCGTAGCGGTAGCCGTCGAGCTCGAGCAGGTTGAGCTGCCGGAAAAAGGAGTCCATTCCTTGAGTCCCGCGCGTGAATAAGAGGATGGTGGGCGTTTACGGATTTGAACCGCAGACCCTCTCGGTGTAAACGAGATGCTCTAACCAACTGAGCTAAACGCCCTTCTCACACCCGGAACGCCCCATCATTTCAACAGCGCCGCGGCCCGTCAACCGAGAAACTTGGCGATCGCCGGCCCGAAGGGCGGCACGAGGACGCCGGCCTCGGTGACGATCCCGGAGATGAGCGCCGCCGGGGTGACGTCGAACGACGGGTTGTAGACGGGCGCGTCGTCGGGCGTGAGCTGGCGCGCGCCGACCCGCCGGACCTCGTCCGCCGCGCGCTCCTCGACCGGGACCTCGGCGCCGGTCGCGATGGCGGGGTCGAAGGTCGGGCGCGGCGCCGCGACGTAGAAGGGGATGCCGTGGTGCTTGCAGGCGACGGCGACCGAGTAGGTCCCGATCTTGTTCGCCGTGTCGCCGTTCGCGGCGATGCGGTCGGCGCCGACGATGGCGAAGTCGACCCGGCCCTGCTGCATCAGGTACGCGGCCGCGGAGTCCGCGATGACCTTGTAGGGAATGCCCTCGGCCTTGAGCTCGTAGGCGGTCAGGCGGCTGCCCTGCAGCCAGGGCCGGGTTTCGTCGGCATAGACGAGCTCGACGTCGCCGCGCTCGTGCAGCGCCCGGACCACGCCGAGCGCCGTGCCGTAGCCGGCCGTCGCCAGGCTGCCGGTGTTGCAGTGGGTCAGGATCCGCAAGGCCCGGCCGCGGGCAAAGAGCCCCGCCCCGTGCCGCCCGATGGCGCGGCAGGTGGCCAGGTCGTCGTCGTAGAGGTGGCGCGCCAGGCGGTCGATCAACGCCGAGGACTCGGCGAGCGGGTCCGTTTCGCGAAACTCGGCGACCAGCCCCGTCATGCGGTCCAAGGCGTAAAACAGGTTCACCGCCGTCGGCCGCGTGCGCGACAGCCGCGCGACCGCCGCCCTGAAGGCCGGCGCGTAGTCGCCCCACTTCGTACCGCCCGAAAACCGGAAGGCGTCGATCGCCAGCGCGAATGCCGCCGCGCAGCCGATCGCCGGCGCGCCGCGCACGGCCATGGTCTCGATCGCGAGGGCGACCGTCTCGAGGTCCGCCGCGTGGATCCAGCGCTCGTCGCCGGGCAGCAGGCGTTGGTCGATCAGCTCGAGGGTTCCGGTCTGGTAGCGCATCGCCGAAAACATGAGAAGAGGCCTCCAAAAGAGGCCTCAGTATAGTCGATGGGGCGGTCATTCCCAGGAAATCCGGACGCCGCCCGACGGGCCCGAAAAATCCTGGATTATCCTGCTATTTCAATCCATTGTACCGTCAGATCTCAGCCGCCGGTCGCCTTCTCGTCATCCTCGTCGCCGAAGCCCATGCCCGAGACCGCCTTGCCGTCCGGGTCCTTCGGGTTCTGCGACACCATACGCGCGGTCATTTCCGGCTTGATGTCGACGTCGTCCAGGCCTTTGCCGGAGCCGTAGTACTCGTAGGAGCGCTTGGCCCGCCAGTTGCGGATGAACCAGATCAGCCCGCAGAGCAGGAGCA
>JAYVWD010000224.1:0-8281 GCA_043786345.1 Pseudomonadota bacterium | reverse complement strand
GAGGACGACCCGTGCGATTTAGAAAACACGATTCCCTGAGTACCGCGCTGATGGCCGCGTGCGTCGCGAGTTCCGTGAGTTGCTCGACTGCGGACTTCTACGGAGTCGGATCCGTCGAAGTGACGGGCACGGAGAAAGCGCTCGCGACCCCGCAGCTGGCGCTGACGGCGGACGGATCGGTGCACATCTTCTATGTGCGCCAATCGTATGGCGGCGGAGGCGAGGAGCTGAGGCACGCTGCGGGCGTCACCCCGACCGACACGGAATCGCCGACGACGGCGCGCTCGCCCAGCTTCGGGGCGCGGCTTGGTCAGAAGGTGGGCGTGAGTGGTGCGGAAAATGGCTCGAACCACAGTTACGTGCCGTAGGCCGCATCGCCCTTGGGTTATAGGTAATGTCCCGTATTTACTCCAAAAGCACAGGTAAAGTAGGGGCCATGAAAACCCGATAAGAAACCATGATCCGAAGGCAAGAAATCGCAGTCTTTCTGTTTGCGCTCGCGGCCATTGCAGCTGACGTCGCCTGCCGGCGCGAGGCCAATTCGGATCAGCACGGCCGCGCCGCGGCGGTCGACGCTCCGGCGTCTGCACCGGGAGTCGCTTCGGGCAGCTCCGGCTCCGCGACCGAGCCGGCGCCCGCATCCGCGCCCGGCGACGAGTTTGCCGCCGGCGGCACGCCGGTCTTGATCACCGGAGTCAATCTCGCCGAGCTCGACTACGACAACGCCCGCGTGCGCTGCGACTACATCCCGGTCGACGCAGAGCTGCATCGCATTCTATGTCGCGCCGTCGTCATGACGCCGGAGGGCCAGGAGCTCGTCGCCGAAGCCATCCGCCCCGGCATCGAGCTCGCCTGGTCGCCTCCGACCATCGAGTTCGGCAAGGCCAACATCGCCTCTTGCGTCGTCGCGCCCAGCTTCTTGTCGCAATCGTGCGACGTGCGCCTCGCCGCTCCGACGGCGAGCCTCGCGTTCACCCTCGCCGTGCGCGAACCGGCCGTCGCGAAAGAGCGCGCCGAGCGCGCCGTCGTGCTTCTACCTTTCGCGGTCGGCATCGCCGCCGGCTTCGTGCCGACGATTCCCTATGCCTACCTGACTGATTCGGACGAGAGCGCGACCGGACTGGGACTGGACGGAGGCTCCGGCAGCGCACCGCGGCCGATGGGCTTGCAGGTCGTCTCCGTCCCCGCCGATCGCATGGCGGTCGCCCCCCTAGGCATTTGCCGCAGCGGGGAACGACTTTTTCTCAACGAGGTCTCGCAAATCCGCGTCCTCGAGAACGGCCGGCTCACGCACTTTGCAGGGGGCGTCGGCAACCCTGACGACGATCGCGACCGGCGCCGGATCAGTCTTTCGGTCCGCGCCATTCACTGCGCCGAAGACGGCGTTCTCCTCGTCGCTCAGGCTGATGGCAGCCTTCTCCGCCTCACGGAGAAATCGGCCGTCGAGCGCCTCCCGTCGAAGCTCGTCGGACCAGACGCAGTCTCATTCACGGTAAACGGCGCGGTGCGCGCGCTCGTCGGTCGCAGGATCGTCGGCGTCGCGGCCGACGGAACCATCGAGACCTTGGTCGAATTGCCGTTCGAGACCAAGGTTGATGAGCAAGAGGTCAAGATGTTTGCCGTGACCAGCGGCGACGCACTCTATTACAAGGTCGAGCACAGCTTTGGCTTCAGTGGCAGCGGGAACACCGGTAACGACTGGCTCGAATCCCGGCAAAAAAACGGGACGGTTGCAAGGGTGACGCTGCCGTGCAAAGGCGCGTGCAATACCTGGTCGATGGTCGCCGCCGGGGATGCGGTTTATGCATCGACTTTCTATAACGGCATCTTCGAAATGCGTCCCGGCAAAGAGCCGGTGGTCGTGGTCCCACCGGAGAAGTTGAGCTCTACCTTCACCCGCTTGGCCAGCGACGGCAAAGATCTCTACGTCATCCTCGAAGACCAGATGCTGCGCCTCGCCGCAGACGGCGCGCTTGCACCGGTCGCCGGGCGAGTCCTCGAGGCCACGCTCGGCGTTGCGATACCCGGAGCCGAGGCCCGCATTGCCGGCGAAGGCCTCATCGTCTCTCCGCTCGGCCAGGCTGCCGTCTTCGGAGGCGGCCGGATCGATTTCCTCGAGACCGACGGCACCGTGATCACGCCCAAAGACGTGATCGACGATCTCTCCTTCGATCTCGCTGCCTACGAGGCGTCTGGGTCGCTCCTCCTCTTTTCCGGCACCGAGCTCTCCCGCCGCGCGGCCAATGCAAAGCTCACCGAGCTTGGGGCGATGACGGACCGCCTGCCGAGCTACCTCCCCCCCCCGCAAGGCGTCACGGGTTTTATGCACGTCGCTCGTCACGGCGACGACTTTTACGCCTTGAACGGCGGCGATCAGGTTCTCCGGTTTCGTCCTGGCAGCGAGCCAACGATGGTGATCGGGATGCTGGAGGCCAACGCCAGCGTCGCCGAGCCGACGAGCGGCGAAGGCATGACGGCCGCCACCCACGGCTTGATCGACGACGGGCTGGCGCTCGCCGTCGGTGAAGACGGCGCCGTCTTCGTTCTCGATTCGGGCCCGCATGCGGACTCCCCCGTCGCCATCAAAAAGGTCGGCCGCGACGGAATCCTGCGGACCATCGCCAACCTCCCGCCCGAGTCCAACGCCGGGGCCCTCGCGGTCGCAAACGACGGCTCGATTTACGTCGGTATGAGCCGCGCCATCAACATGCTCACCCCGCGCCAAGACGGCACCTATGCAAACGAAATTCTTGCCAAAGCCGATCCCAAGATCGACTGCGGCGTCGGCCGCGTCGCCAAGTCCGCCGCCGCGGCCGACGTCGATGCGGCGATCAAGTCGAGCCTTGCGGTGATGTGCCTCGGCATCGTGCGCGGGGTCGCGATCGACGACACTTGTCCGACTGCCGGCGGTCGCACACGGATCCTCATCGCGCAAGCGTTCGACGACGGCAACAACGTCCTCGAGATCATTCGCCCCTGCCAGCTCAATCGAGCGGACGGGCGTCCTTGGTAGGTCTCTAGGACGCGCCCGCTCAGGCATCGATCTCGATGACCGTCACCGTCACGTCGTCCTGTGCCGGCGTCCCAGCCAGATGCGCGTTCCAGGTCGCGAAGATCTTCTCGACCATCGCCGGGGTCCTTTCCGCCGCCGCGTCCTTGATCGCGTCTTGAAGACCCCAACGGGTGAACATATTGCCCTTCGCGTCGGCGGCTTCAACCAAGCCGTCGCTGAACGCGAAAAGGCGTTCCCCGGGAGCCAGCTCGACCGTGATCTCCTTGTATTTCTCGTGCGGAAAGATCCCCAGAGGATTGCCGACGACACGGACGTGCTTGGCGACGTTCGCGGTCGTAATCAGGAGCGGCGGATGTTGCCCGGCGTTGGCGATGCGGAGCCAGAAGAACGCGTACGAGACGAGCGAGCCGACGAGGGCGCCGAGCAGGGCGCCGAGCAACACGACTTTCACGCCACCTTCGACCGGCGAGATCCAACGCGACTCGAGGAGGCTGTTCACGAGACTCATGATCACGTAGCCGCCGGGCGATTCGCTGTGGGGCGTCTTCACCCAGTCGCCGTTGCCGGTGTACTTCGCCGGCAGCAATAGGACCACGTCCCCCCGGTCGACGACCGTGATCGGCTCGCGGTTGGCGGCTTTGATCAGCAGGGCCTTCATCCCGAACGTGTGGGCCGGATATTCCAATGGATCGACGACGTCGATGCGAAGGCGACCCCAGATGAAGAGGCGTCTCCGGTCATTGCCGGATCGACGCCAGAGCAGACCGCATTTTCTTGCTTCGCTCCGCTTCCGAATCAGGAGCTTTTGACGCCGAAAAACTGCGGCTGGAAAATCGAAGACGTGAATAACAGCTGCCTCCTGCCCTACCGCGGCCAAGACGTGTTGACGGCACGCAACTGCACCTACGAGCAAGCGCGCGAGCAGCCGGCGACCTGATCGAGCGAGCCAGTTTTTAGAGGACCTTACGACCCCCGCCTGCGGCCGAGGGTGTTTCAATTTCGCCCTCTGTTGTGTGATAAGTATCGATAATAACCGGTCATTATCGGCGCTTTCTGCGGCCATCAAGCGTGGCGCAAATAGTGCCGAATAGTAAAATGATGATCGATAGATACCTGAAAATGTTCGGAGCGGCCGGCCTCGTGTTAGGCGGCGCAGCTTGCAAGCGCGCAAGCAGCGGCGAGTCCCGCCGTAGCGACGCGCCCGTCGCCGATGAAGCGGGGCAAGGCGGCAGTGACGCGCCTGGGTCAGGTAGCACCGATGATTTCGTCGCCGGCGGCGCACCTGCTTCGATTACCGGCGTCAACCTTGCCGAGCTTGACGTCGACAATGCCCGCATTCGCTGCGACTTCGTCTCGGTCGATGCGGACCTGCATCACATTCTTTGCCGAGCGGCCGCCATCACGCCGAATGGGGGCGAAGTCCTGGCGACTTCCATCGCCGCCGGTGTGGAAGTGACCTGGCCGGCGCCGCAGCTCGTCGCGGGCCAGGCCGAAGTTGTCAGCTGCGACGTGGCGCCGAACCGCCTATCGCAAGAGTGTGATGTGAAGTTGAAGGACACGACCGCGAAGATCTCGCTGTCGCTTAGCGTGCACGTGCCGGCTACCGGCAAGACGAGGGTGGAAAAGGCCGTAGTATTTTTGCCCTACTCGGTCGGCATCGCGGCGGGATTTGTCGCCGAAATTCCCTACCTTTACCTGACCGGGACCGAGGACTCGTTAGCGTTGGCCAACGCCGCGCCGAAGCTGACCGGCATGCAGCCGATCACGGTCAAGCCCGATCACTATCAGCTTCTGGCGATCGGAATGTGCGTCAACAAAGGTCGAATCTTCTTCACCAACGGTTCGATGATCCGCGTGCTCGAAAACGGCCAGGTCTCACACTACGCGGGCTCCCCGGACGATGACTCGTACGAAGACTACTCTGACCGTCGACGCATCACCCTGGCGCCGGACCGCGTCGTCTGCGATGACGGGGCGATATATGTGACGCAGTACTCTGGCAAGGTCCTAAAATTGAACGAGGCCGGCCCCGTGGAGGTCGTCAGCGACGGCCTGGTGTCACCGCGTCGCCTGACTCGGGGGCCCGCGGGCGATTTTTACGTCAGCGACGGCAAGGGCCCGGTGAGTCGAATTTCCCGGTTCGTCCTAGGCAAGCCGGCTGAACCGTTGATCGAAGCGTCGACCGGAAAAGGACTGTACGAGTTCGCCGTCAATGCGGACGGCGACGTCCTTTACGAAGAACGCACGACGAAACCGGTGATCCGCAGCTTTAAGGTTCGCGCTGCGGGCGGTGTCACTACCGACGTCGTGAGGACCATTGACTGGAAGACTTGCGCAAACGACTGCGGGTTTTTCAGCTTGATCGCGATCGGCAAGTCATTTTTCGCTTTAGGCCCGAGCAAGGCGCCCGGTACCGCTACGATTTACGAACTTAGCGACGCGAAGCCGCCGCGCATCGTCCGCACGGTCGCGTTGAAACCAACCCACCTATTCACCGATGGCAAAGATTTTCTGCTCTCGGACGACGCGCAGGTTGTGCGGGTCGCGATTAATGGGACGACAACGGCGATCGCCGGTCGTGACGCCGAAAATCAGTTGGCCGCCGACGGACCCGCGACGGAAGCGCAGTTCGTTCCTGCGATCATTGCCCTGTCCCCCAACGGTCAAACTTTGATTGCGGACGACAAAAGCTTCCAGGCCTTTCGCATCATTGATAAGGAAGGCACGATCCGCACACCCAGTGATCTTCGTGATCGCGACGAAACCAGCGCGCCGACCTTCGCCAGCGACGGCAGCCTGCTTTTCATTGACACCGAGAAACTCTATAGTCGTTCTGAAACAGGCGAGTACAGAGAGCTCGGCGCCATGGCATCCGTTCTGGCCGGCTACGAGTTCGGGACCGAAAGCGTGGTCGGACTAGTGGCGCATGGGGACGATTTATATGCCTTCAGCAGTAAGCTCATCACACGTCGCCACGCCGGCGGCGACCCTTCCGTCGTGGTCGGACTTTTGACCGCCAACACCGGAGCCACCGCGATAAACCTCGGGGAGGGCAGTCCGGCGGCGACCCACGGCCGCCTTGAAAACGTCGTCGCGCTGGCGGTTGGCAATGACGGTTCGGTCTACTACGTCGATCAAAACCCGTCGCGCTTGCGCAGGGTCGATCGCGACGGTATTTTAACGACGATCGCCACCGACGACGACACCAACTACAGCGATCTGGTCGGCGTCGCCGTCGCGAATGACGGGAGCGTCTACGCCGCCGATTCTGCGGGCACCATCGACCTTTTCGTGCCCCAGGTCGCTGGGTCAGCCACTCCGTACAAAGTGGAGCCGCTGGTGCACAATCGACCTGGTGCGCGCAAAGATTGCGGCACCGGCCGCGTTCGCAAGAAGGCGGCGGCCGAGGACATTGACGGCGCGATTCGCGCCAGCCTGTCGGTCATGTGCATCGGGACAATTCTGTCGCTCGCGATCGACGACACTTGCCCGGCAGAGGGTGGACATACTCGCATCATGATCGGGCAGGGATTTTACGACTTCGGCAATTTGCTGGAGATCATCCGTCCCTGCCGCAAGCCGGTGGCGCCGTAGAAAGGCCCAGGCACCGATGAACCCGTTCCCCGGCTTCTGCCTGCTAACGACCCCGATGGATTCGATCGGGAGGCGTTTCACCGGCGGATGAACGCCGAGGTGCTCGCATTTTAGGTTCTTCTGGCTTTCCTATGGGCGAAGTTCGAGGCGCCCGCAATGAAACAAGATCGCAATGCGGTAGTGGGCGAAGTTTCGGAAGCCGCGCGCTGCTGACTTGATCGCTTGGATCTTCGAGTTGAAGCCCTCGGCCTTGGCATTGGTAATACCGTGCCGTAGGTAGGTCAGGATGTTGTCGAGATGTCGCTTCATCGTCTTGGCGACCTTGATGATCGGCGGTAGACGCGAGTGCGTTGCGCATCAATACCAGTTGTCAAAAAACGTCCGGGCCGACCGCTCATAAGTATATTCCCAAATGTCCATAAACGTCTCTTTGATGGCTCATGCACGACCGACCTTGAGACCCTTGCTTTTAAGCTCTTTGAAGGTCGCGTCGTCCTTCTCGGTCCAGTTCTCCGGGTTGCGAAGCCAGGTGAAGCGAGTACCCTTCAGTAGATCTTCTTGGTCATCCAGCTTGAGGACTTTGTGCTCCTTGCGGCGCACTTCGTCGACGGCCTTCGTGAGGTAGCTGACGAGATGATATTTGTCGTGGACGATGGTGGCAGTCGGCAGCGTCGTCTTGATGGCTGCCAGGAACGGGTCCCACATGTCGACGGCTACGGCTTCGATGCCGTCACGCACATCTTGCGGCAAGCTGCCGAGCAGCGCCGTGGCGGCCTCCTGCGTGCGCTCCTGGACGACGTCGACGACGCGACTGCCGCCCAAGTCATAGAGGACGCTGGCGTAGGACTGTCCTTTGAGAAAGCTTTTCTCGTCGATGCGGGCGTGCGTCATCCCGTCGAGGCTGCGACGCTCAAGGCCGCGCTTCACAGCGCGCTCCTGAATGTGATGCACCTCGTCCCACGAGAGGCCGAGAAGGTCGGCTGCCTTCGCCTTGCTGCTCGAGCTGAGTAGGACATCGATAGCAAAGCGCTCAAAGAGCATCGTGAAGCGACTCTTGAGATCGGCCCAAGGAACCTTCAGGCTCTTTACCCCGTGGACTCTGTAATTCACACGAGGAACCGGGCATATCAGCAGCGTCTTGAACTGCATGGTGTCGAGGTGACGCCATTCGCGCTCTTCACGGTGATCGTCGACGCCGCATGACTCGCCGCAGTCTGGGCACGGCCCCGGCTTCCCTTCGGGCCATTCGATGCGAAGGGTGAGCGATTTGCCTTCGAGATCGGGCGTGACATCAGTGACGCGCCACGGCGCAGACAAGCCCAGAAGTTGAGCGAACAGAGCCGTGTCCTTCACGAGGATCCCTTCATTGTAGAAGGGTGCCCATACCACCGGTGGCCTCAAACGGTCATCCCCGACCCACTGGAATGTCTGAAGAACCGTCTTCGGCAACATCAAGAACAAGAAGCTCAAGATCGGCGTCAGGGGCGCTGCCAAGGTCGCCTGCTGGTGGAAGATCGTCGCAACAGCCGACAACCTCGAAAAAATCGTCCGGGCCCGGCGGATAACAACAGTTAATCGGTAGGAGTCGGCTCTCCGAGCCTTTCCTCATCCAAAAAACCTTTCCCAGCGCATCGGTGTAAGCCGCCATTCAAATTCGGACCAGTTTGCGGTTTC
>JAYVWD010000223.1:0-2191 GCA_043786345.1 Pseudomonadota bacterium | reverse complement strand
TCTTTTCTGTCAACCCCCAATTTAAACTTCTTTTTTGAAGTCTTTCACTGGGTTACTCGCTAGCGGCGCTTCAGAGTCACGCACACTACCGAGCCGGTGGACAGTTTGTCAATCGAAAGAGCAAACTTTCGTTTGTTTCTTTCTTTCGAGCCCGTCAGCGCCTCCGTGAAAAGGGGTATACGTGGCGCACCCAGGACCGTCAAACAATTTTTGCCGGTTTTTCGAAAAATCCTTTTTGGGAAAACAGTCAGTTGCCCCATGTTTTGGCTACTGTGCCCGCGGAGTCCTTGGGGCAGAGCCTGTTCAGGAAAGGTACCTGTCGCGGGAAAACGACGGTCCAGGTCTGGTAGAATAGGAACCAGGTCCTCAAACCGTCTGTCATTCCCCGACACCCCCTCCGAGGAGCCTTCCGGGCCATGATGCGCCTAAGTCACACCCTGTTCTTTATGATGAGCTGCTCGAGCCTGGTGTCCTGCGGCCTTTGGACGCCGGATTACCGCGATTACACGCAACAGGACGACGACGATGCCGTCAAAACGCCGGATGCCGGCGACGCGGCCAAAAGCCCGGAATGTGCTGCCGCGCTTGCGGAATTCACGGCCCAGATCGAGCCCGCGATCGATAAGGTCTGCGTGCAATGCCACGAGTCGACGACGATCGGCGGCACCAAATTCATCGCAAAGAATCCGACGAACAACCGTAAAGCCGTCGTCGCCTATGCAATGGGCAGCGCTGACCGGTTCTTCAACCACTTCGCGCAGCAAAACGGCGAGAGGCATGGGGGCGGCGCCCAAAGCAGCGCGCTCGCGAAGACGAACGTCGACGCCTGGTTCACCAAAGAAGCCGCCTGCAAGTAACACCGAAGCGAGACGCCGTTGCAAAAAGCGCCGAAACTCAACCTCCTCGATCATTTCTACGATCATCTCGAAGAGCAGGACTGGCTGACTGGCGTCGACCTCTACCAGGCCGGGCGCGTGCTCGGAATTTCCACGTACGAAGGCCTCATCTCCGCAAAAGTGTCGCCGGAGACGCAAGGAAGCACGGAAGTCCGGCTCAAGATCCATCCGTCGGGGCGCTGCATCCAGTGGATCGAGTGCACGTGTCGGAAGAACCGCTCGCTCGGGCAATACTGCGAGCATATCGCGGCGTTCATGATCCACGTCGACCGGGAAAATCCGACGCTGTTCTCGACACTCGACACGACGATGCCGCTCAAGCCGCCGACGGCGCCGCGCAAACCGCGCGCGCCGGCGCAGCCCCTCGTGCCGTTCATCGAGCAGGAGAAGATCACCGGCAAGAACCGGATCGCGGGCGCGACGCAGACCATCATCGATCATCTGAAGGGAAGCATTCAGAGCGTCTCGCTGCTCGCGCACGGGCCGACGCTGCGCGTACGGATCGAGATCAAGCCGGGGCACATCACGCATTACGACCTGACGCTGGATGCGGCGGCGAAGTTCCTCAAGTCGCATCCGAAAATGCAGACCGCAACGACGGAAGTCAGGCAGCTCAAGGTTTACGAGTCCTCGGTCGAGCTCGGTTCACGCATCCATCTGGTGGAGGACGAGAAGATCGTCGCCGACCGCGTGGTGGCGATGCGGCTCAGCAAGAAAGGCTTCATCGAGGAGCTCGAGCAGACGAGCCTGGCGTTCGAGGTCGGGCGGCACAAGCGCGTCGCGCTGGACTCGCCGGAAGGCGAAGAGAACGATTACCTGTTCATTCCGCTGAAGGCGGCGGCGAAATTTCTGGGCGACGAATACTTTTTCCTCCCCGGGCGCGGGTACCTTCCGCTCAAGAAAGAGCAGCTTCAGTCCTCTTTCAATGACCTGCCGCTGACGCGCTCGTTCAAGGACGACGACGCGGCGACGTTCGCGCGCGACAACTTCCGGGACTACATCCTGGCGGGGCCGGTCTTCCTCGACGAGCACCTGAAATCGCCGGTCATCATGGAGGCGCCGTCGCTGTCCGAGGTCGAGATCCTCGACTCGGGGGACGGGTGGTTCCGGCTGGATCCGCGGTACGGCAAGGGCAAGGCGGCCATCTCGATGGTCGAGCTCATGAAGCAGTTCCGCAAGAAGAAGCGGCAATTCGTCCGCTCAGGCGACGTGTGGGTCAAGGTTCCGGAGTTCATCACCGAGCACCAATGGGAGCTCGACGAGACGGGCGAAGCCATCAAGGTGGACGCCTTGGG
>JAYVWD010000222.1:0-4123 GCA_043786345.1 Pseudomonadota bacterium | reverse complement strand
CCGCGAACGCGCTTTCCGGCGCGCCGTCGCCGGCCGTCAGCGCGAAGCACTGCCCGCCCGACTGCACGACCTCGAAATTTTGCGCCGGAATCAGGCCGTTGCCGTCGTCACCGGCACCAAGGCGTCCGGCGGCCACGAGCGGGCCGCCCGGCGGCGCCGCCGTCAACGCCAACCGGAACGTCCCGGCCGGATGCCCCAACGCCGCGACCTCGGCGCCCTGCCACTCGCCGGCGAGCGCCGCGAGGTCCGCCGCGACCGTCGCCGCCCGCGCCTGACCCGGCGCCGCCGCCGCCGAAAAAATCAATCCCACGATCTTCCAATGCGCACGCATGACCGCTCCTCTTCCGCGTTTCCGCGGATCCTGGTGCGGGCCGGAATTGGCTCCGCACGGAGACGAGGTGTCGCCTTTTTACTCCGATCGAAGAAGCGGCATCGGCTGTCCGTGGCTTTTCCCACGCGGTTTTCCGCGCATGAAACGCCGATGAGCCCGCGGTCCGGAACTTGCTATTTGGCTTTGAAGGTTTTTCGTCAAATCCTGTGGAGGACTTGTTCCATGCGTCGAATCGTGCGGCTCGCTCTCGTCCCCGTCCTTGCATTGAGCGGCTCTATCTGGCTCGCGGGGTGCGGCGGCTCCGCCTCGTCCCTGAAAGAGGCGTGGAAACCGACCAATGACCCGCTCAACCTCGGCGGCGATTTCAATCGCCTGTTGTCGGCATTGCCCCTGACGGGAGACGCGGATCAAAAGCCCTGGACCGACACCTATTGGCCCAGCTACCAGGGCGGCATCGCCAACCGCTGGAACGATCCGGCGCACCCGAGCGCGTTTTCGATGCATATTTACACTCAGGCCGAGGTCGCGGCGCTCCCCATGCAGGAGCTCGCGAAGCTGTCGCCGGCCGAGAAGTACGACCTGTTCGTCGGGGACTACCAGTGGCCCCTGACCTACATCCAGCGGACGACCCACAGCGTGAACGACCCCCTGTGGTTCGGCTATTGCCACGGGTGGGCGCCGGCGGCGATCAACTTCAAGGAGCCGAAGCCGGTCACCCTGGCGAACCCCCAGGGGATTCAGGTGCCGTTCGGCTCGTCGGACATCAAGGCGCTGCTGACGTATTCCCAGCAGTACCACCGCGTGCCCGCCGACCTTCACGTCCTGGGCACCCGTTGTAACGTCGACCTGCACGCCGACCCGGCGCACGCCAACAACCCCGAGTGTACCGACACCAACGCGGGCGCCTTCCACGTCGCCCTCGCGAACCTGATCGGGATCAAGAAAAAAGCGCTCATCGCCGACGTCTCGCGCGACCTTCAGATCTGGAACCAGCCGGTGTTCGGCTTCACCTCGACCATCGTCTCGCAGGCGGCCCCGGTCTATCCGAGCGCCGCATCGGGCACGACTAGGGTCGTCGAGATCAAGACGACGATGCGCTACATCTCGGAGTTCGGGCCGCGCTGGAACGCCAGCCCGTTCGACACGTTCCCGGCGCAGATCGCCGAAAGGCACTACCACTATACGGTCGAGCTCAACAGCGCCGGCGAAATCATCGGCGGGGACTGGGCGGACGCGGATCGCCCCGACTTCCTCTGGACCGAGGCGCCGCCGAGCTTTCCGGCGGCCGAATTCCTGGCGAAGGTTCCGGACATCTACGCGGCGGCGACGGCGCCCTGAGCTTGGGGCGCCCCACACATGCGCAGCCCTAAGGGGGTGCCGGTTGTGCCCGGAGCCCTTAGATCTCGTCGACGGGCTCGAGCTCCCGGAGGATCCAGGCCGGAAGCGCGAGCGCCCCCCGCGTCACCTTGCGCAGGGATTCGTGGCGCGCGATGAAGTCGGCCGCCACCGGGCTGTACTCGTAGTAGATGTCCACGAAGCTCCGGCCCCAGCTGCTCTTGAGCAGCACGTCGTCCCGGAACTTCCGGAACAGGCGGACGTCGGCATGCAGGGGCGACCCGTAGGCGGCCGTCGCGATGAAGCAGCGGAAGTCGACGTATTTCGCCTCGCCTTCGCCGTTGATCTCGGTGAGCGAGTAGTTGGGCGTCGGAATGCCGCCGACGCACAGCGACTCCTGGGTGCCCTGCGGCTGGTACTGCAGGAACACCCAGTACTTGCGGTTGTTCTCGAGGTTGGCGGCGGTGAGCTGGCCTTCTTTCGAGCCTGTGCTCAACGCCCGGAAGCCCGCGACGCCGTTGACCTCGGCCGGGTCGAGGTAGACGTTGTCGCCGACGCACGTGATGCACGCGCCCGACTCCGCCGCCGGCGCCGTGAACGTACAGCTCGCCGCCGTGTCGGGCTTGTTGATGTCGAGCGACGACGAATGGGCCGGCAGGGTCGCCGAGGACGTGACGGTCGAGTCGATCACGTACACGGTCACGTCGCCCGCCGGCTTCTGCGAGGCGGCGCCGTTGATGCCTTTGACGTTGACGTTGTCCTTGTGGACCCACTTGACCGTGACCTGGCGGTTGCTGCCTTGGACGGCGATCGCCTCGAACTTCGGCACGTCGTCGACGACGTAGGCCTCCTTGGTGATCGTCGTCGGATCCGGCGCGGTGAGGCCGACATAGTTCGCCTTGGTCTGGTCGCCGAGGTAGAAGTAGACGTCGAGCTTGAGCGCCGCGGACTTGTTGACGACGTCGGTGAACGAACTCTGGGTCGCCTCGATCGTCACGTAGTAGGTATAGGTCCAGGTCAGCCCGTCGTTCGAGCGCTCTTCCGTGTGCGCCTGGGTCGGGTAGATCCAGCAGTTGCACGCGCTCGTGACCCCGGCGTCCGCTTTCTTCAAGGCGATCGGCTTCGCGTTGTCGAAGTCGGGGAGCTTCACGTTGAAGCGCGCGATGAAGTTGGCGTTCATGTCGGTGGCGTCGGCGAGGCCCTTGGTATGGTCGGCATCGAGGATGCCCGTGACCACGAAGGTCAGGGGGATCTGGCCGCTCGAGAGGACCTTGGGCAGCCCGCCCTGGACGGTGACCGAGCCGGCGAAGGCGCTCGCGGCCCCGAGAAACAGGGCCGCGAAAACCAGGGATTTCGAGGCCCAGGAGGCGAGGGGGTTCATGCGGTGGGGCTCCGGCTTGAAGAAGGGACTGGTGTCGGAAGAGTAACCGATCAGAGCTCGATCGTCAGGCCGTCGTAGGCCATCTGGAGGCGGGGACCGCCGGGTTGGATCGCGTCCCAAACCTCTTTGTACGACTCGAGCTGCGAGTTCTTGTACTTGACGGTGTTGGCGAACATGCGCCGGAGCTTTTCCTCGGTCGACCAGGGGTCGTGGTGGGTGAAAAGCATCGTCTTGATGCCCTCACGCAGCGCCAGATCGACGCCGATGTTCGGGCTGCAATGACCCCAGTCAAAGCGGCTCGCGAGCTCGGACATCTCATATTGGGCGTCGAAGAGAAGGAGGTCGAGGTTCTGGAAGTAGGCGAGGTCCTTCCCTAATTCCTTGGGGGTCAGGCGCTTGTACTCGCCGTCGACGCCGATGGCCAGGGACTTGCCGCCGCCCTCGGCGCGGTAGCCGAAGGAGCCGCCCGGGTGATCCAGGACGAAGGGGGTGACTTTTAGATCCCCGAACGCGACGCCCTCATACAGTTTCAACTGGTGAAACTCGACCCTGCCGTTCAACTGATCCCAGGGAACCGGGAAGTTGACGCCGTTGAAGTTGATCTTGATGTAGTCCGGCGCGTTCTTATGAACGTGGTAGATGTGCAGGGTATGGCCGGGCACGTGGATGGGGATGAAAAACGGCATCCCCATGATGTGATCCCAGTGCATATGGGTCATAAATATGTGGAATTCTTTGATCCCTTGCTGCATCGCGGCCGTGCCGGCGTCGCGGAAGCCGGAGCCCATGTCGATGAACACGGCCTTGCCACCGTGGCCGACCTCGGTACAGGTCGTGTTGCCGCCGTAAGCCATGGGATTGTGAAGCTTACCGGCCTTGATGGCGTCCAGGAGCTCGGTGGTGTTCTCGATGCCCTGCTTCTTGCCCTGGTTCACCGCGTCCTCGAACAACGCGACCAGGCGAGCGTTGTTGGTTGCGCTCGGCAAGGACCCGCGGGTGCCCCAGCATTTGATATACACGCATCCACCTTTCGCTGCGGTCGGCTCGGGGCTCGTTTTTATGCTGTGTTCAATGAG
>JAYVWD010000221.1:0-2605 GCA_043786345.1 Pseudomonadota bacterium | reverse complement strand
TGTTCGTCGGCCAGCTCGCTCACGTGAATCATGCCTTCGACGCCGGGGACGATTTCCACGAACACGCCGAAGTCGGTGACCTTGGTGACCTTGCCCTTGCCCTTGGCGCCCGGACGGTATTCCGTGGCGGCCTTGATGAACGGATCGTCGCCGAGCTGCTTGATGCCGAGCGAGAACTTCTCACCCTCGGTATCGATCTGGAGGACCTTCGCTTCGACCTCGTCGCCCTTCTTGTAAAGGTCGCCGGGGTGACGGATGCGCTCGGTCCACGAGATGTCGGAGATGTGGATCAGGCCGTCGATGCCATCCTCGATGCCGACGAAGATGCCGAAATCGGTGATGTTGCGGATCTTGCCCCGGATGATGTCGCCAACTTGATATTTTTCTTTGACGACTTCCCAGGGGTTCGGCTCGATCTGCTTCATGCCGAGGCTGATGCGGCGGTTCTCGAGGTCGAGCGCCAACACGATGACCTCGACTTCCTCACTGACCTGCACGATCTTCGACGGGTGACGGACGCGCTTGCTCCACGACATTTCGCTGACGTGGATGAGGCCTTCGATACCGTTCTCGAGCTCGACGAAGGCGCCGTAGTCCGTGAGGCTGACGACCTTGCCGCGGGTGCGGGTGTTGACCGGGTACTTGTCGCCCGCGGAGAGCCACGGGTCGGACTGGAGCTGCTTGAATCCGAGCGAGACGCGCTGACGCTGCTCGTCGTAGCTCAAGACCTTGACTTCCACTTCCTGGCCGACTTCGAAGAGCTGGCTCGGGTGATTGATGCGGCCCCACGACATGTCCGTGATGTGCAGAAGGCCGTCGATGCCGCCCAGGTCGATGAACGCACCGTAATCGGTGATGTTCTTGACGATGCCCTTGAGGACCGCGCCTTCCTGGAGGTTCTCGAGCGTCGTCGCCCGGAGCTTCTCTCTGTCGCGCTCGAGGAGGATCCGGCGGGACAGCACGATGTTGCCGCGCTTCTTGTTGAACTTGATGATCTTGAACTGGAGCTTGTTGCCGATGAGCTTGTCGAGGTTGCGCACGGGGCGCAGGTCGACTTGCGAGCCGGGGAGGAAGGCTTTGACACCGATGTCGACGGACAAGCCGCCCTTGACCCGGGCCATGATGACGCCTTCGACCGTCTCGTCCTTCTCGTAGGCTTCCGAGATCCGGTCCCACGCGCGGAGCATCTCGGCGCGCTCGAAGCTGAGCACGAGCTCGCCGTCGTTGTCTTCGAACGTGTCGAGGTAGACCTCGACGTCGTCGCCGACCTTGACGCGGAGCCCCTCAGGCGTCTGGAACTCCTGGATCGGAATCTCGCCTTCCGACTTGTGACCGATGTCGACGATGACCTGGTCGTCGGTCAGGCGCACCACCCGGCCCTTGACGATGGACCCTTCACGGATCGTCGAGCCGCCGGGCGACCCTTCGAGCATCTCCGAGAACTCGCTGCCTGCAACGGCGTCGTCGAAGTTGAAGTCACTATCCTCGTCTTCCCACTTGACCGTGCCGAGTCCCGCCATTTTTGTTTCTTGTACTTGCATGATTTGAGGTTAACTCCCGTCGCACCTTTGCCCAACCACGAACAAAGAAGCTACAATGGTGATTAAAGAGGAAAATTCGTTATCATGCGGGTCAGCTAATGTCAATGTGAGGCTGTAATGGCGCTTTTCCGGATTTCCAAGGCTCCTTGGCTTCTTCTTCTCCTGGCGATGGCTTTTCCGGCCCGCGCCGAGGACATCCCCGTCGTCTGCCCCAAGAACCCGGCCAAGGCCCCCCTCGTCGAGCGCGCCGACGTCTACAAGGGGATGCCCTTCAAAGCCGGCGAGTCGGCGACCTACGAGATCACCTGGGCCGGCCTGAAGGCGGGCTACGGCACCCTCGAGGTCCGCAAGCCGCAAAAATACCAGGACGCCTGGCACCGGGTCTTCCATCTTAGCGCATCCACCGGCGATTGGTTCAAAGCCGTCTTCGTCGCCCGGGAAGACATGGAGGCGATCTCCCGTCCGGCCGACTTCGGGATCGCCAAATTTTACATGGAGCAGGACGAGGGCAAAATCTTCAGCCGCCCGTTCCAACAGAAGAAATGGCTCGAGTTCGACCATGAGCACTGCAAGGTGACCGAGCGTATCGCCCAGCCGGGCAAACCGGCCGAGACCTTAGGCCACGAACTCAGCTATGGCGCCAACGATGCGATGGGCGTCGTCTATAACCTCCGAACCCGGACCTACAAGATGGGCCAGAAGGAGCGCGCGCCGGTCTACACCAGCGAGAAGAACTGGTGGCTCGAGGCCGAGCCGATCGCCTTCGAGAAGGTCACGGTGCCGGCCGGCACCTTCGACACGGTCAAGCTCAAGCTCCAGACCTATATCGGCAAGGACCTGCAGCAGAAGGGCGACGTCTACCTCTGGATGGCGACCAACACCCCGGAGCGTCAGCTCGTCCAGGTCCAGGGCGAGATCAAGATCGGGAGCGTCTGGATGAAGCTGCACCAGTACAAGGCCGGCGGCGACTGAAAGTCTGTCGAGAAATGGTCGGATGCTAGGCGCCGACCGGAGCGGAAACCGGAGTTTACGTCGCGTAAATGAGGATTTCCGCGATGGTCGGC
>JAYVWD010000220.1:0-2882 GCA_043786345.1 Pseudomonadota bacterium | reverse complement strand
TTGCCGCCGAGCTCGAGCGAGATGCGCTTGAGGTTGCTCTCGGCCGCCATCCCCATGATGCGCTTGCCGACTTCGGTCGAGCCCGTGAACGCGACCTTGTCGACGTCGCGGTGCATCGCGAGCGCCGCGCCGGCCGTGGGGCCATAGCCAGGGACGATGTTGACGACGCCCGGCGGCACGCCGGCCTCGATGAGGAGCTCGCCGAGGCGCAAGGCCGTGAAGGGCGTTTGCTCGGCGGGCTTCAGGACCACCGTGCAGCCGGTCGCGAGCGCCGGCGCGAGCTTCCATGACGCCATCAGGAGCGGGAAATTCCAGGGGATGATCTGCCCGACGACGCCGACGGGTTCGCGCGTCGTGTAGTTGAGGAAGGCGCCGCTGACCGGCAGGGTGTCGCCGTGGATCTTGTCGGCGAGGCCGGCATAATACTCGAAGGTCTCGATCGACAGCGGCAGGTCGGCGGCGGTGGTCTCGCGGAGCGGCTTGCCGTTGTTCAAGGTCTCGAGCATCGCGAGCTCGTCCTTGTGTTTGTCGAGGAGCTGGGCGACGCGGTTGAGCACGCGGCCGCGCTCGCGCGGCGACGTCTTCGACCATGGCCCCTCGAAGGCGCGGCGGGCGGCGCCGACGGCGGCGTCCACGTCTTCCTTGTCCGCTTCGGCGCAGTCGCCGAGCTTCTGCTCGGTGGCGGGATTGACGACGTCGAAGCGTTTGCCGCTGCGCGCTTCCATCCACTCGTTGTTGATCAGCAGGCGCCCTGGTTTCACCGCGTTACTCATTTGCTCTCCCCTTACAGCGTGAATGATCTCCCCTCCTTCTAGTGAAAGTCGCGCGCCCGGGGAAATTTTTTTTTGCGTTTGTCCGGCGGCGGTGCTAGGTCCCACGGGAATGTACCGCCAACCGAAACCCGATATCATTGCGGATTTGCGCGCCCGCCTCGGCCCCGATGACGTCCTGGCGAGCCTGCCCGATCGCCTCGCGCGCGCCCACGACGCGAGCATTTACCGGCTGGTGCCGCAGGCCGTCGTGCGCCCGCGCGACCTCGCGGCCGTGCAGGCCGTCTTCGCGGTCTGTCGCGCGCACGGCACCGGCGTCACGTTCCGCGCCGCGGGGACCTCGCTGTCCGGACAGGCCGTCACCGACGGCATCCTGGCGGAGGTGGGCCCGTATTGGCGCAATGCGCGCGTGGCCGCAGACGGCGCCGCCGTCACGTCGGAGCCCGGCGTCACCGGCGGGCGCCTGAATGCGATGCTCGCCCGGCACGGCCGGCGGATCGGGCCGGATCCCGCCTCGCTGGCGTCCTGCATGATCGGCGGGATCGTCGCCAATAACGCTTCGGGCATGTGCTGCGGTGTGCACGAGAATGCCTACCAGACGTTGCTCGGGCTCAAAGTGGTCCTCGCCGACGGCTACGTTCTGGATACCGCGGCTTCCGGCGCGGGGGCCGCGCTCGCGCGGGAGCGGCCGGCGCTGCACGACGGACTCCTGGCCCTGCGCGAGCGCGTGCTCACGAGCCCGGCGCTGCTGGCGACCGTCACCCGTAAGTTTCGCCTGAAGAACACCATGGGTTACGGCCTCAACGCCCTGGTCGATTTCGAGCGGCCTGTCGACATCCTTGCGCATCTGCTCGTCGGGAGCGAAGGGACGCTCGGATTTCTCGCCGAAGTGACCCTCCGGACCGTTGCCGAGGAGCCGCTTAAGGCGACTGCGATCGCGTACTTCGGCGATATCGTCGACGCGGGCGCCGCCGTCGAGCCGCTAGCTGCGACGGGCGCGGCGGTGCTCGAGATCATGGATGCCAGGTCGCTCGCGGCGCTGGCGGCCGACGTTGCCTATCCGTTCGTGCCGACGCCGCGGTGCGCGGCCCTGCTGATCGAGTACCACGCGCGCGACGCGGCCCGCTTAGCGGCGAAGATCGCGGGCGGACTTGCGGCCTTGCACCCCGTGCCCCTCCTGGCGCCCGTTCGCTTCACCGGCGATCCTCGCGAGCGCGCCCAATACTGGAAGTTGCGCAAAGGCCTGTTCCCCAAGGTCGGAGCGCGGCGACGCCCGGGCACGGCGGTCGTCATCGAGGACATCTGCCTGCCGCGCGCCCGCCTGGCAGAAGGCGTGCAGGACCTGCACGCCCTGTTTGAGCGGCATGGCATTGACGACGCCGTGATCTTCGGGCACGCGCGGGACGGCAACCTGCACTTCGTCCTGTGCAACGATTTCTCGCGGGCCGACGAGGTCGCCCGTTACGCGGCCCTCATGGACGAGCTCGCGGCGCTTGTGATCGGCAAGTACGAGGGCTCGTTGAAGGCCGAGCACGGCACCGGCCGCAACATGGCGCCTTTCGTGCGGCGGGAATGGGGCGACGAACTGTACGGCATCATGCGGGACGTGAAGCGGCTGCTCGATCCCGATGGGATCCTCAACCCTGGCGTGCTCTTGAGCGACGATCCGCAGGCGCATCTGCGGAACCTCAAGGCCCTTCCTCGCGTCGCCGCGCGGGTGGATCAATGTATCGAGTGCGGCTTCTGCGAAGCCGTGTGTCCGTCGCGGGACCTCTCCCTGACACCGCGGCAGCGCATCGTGCTGCAGCGCGAGATGGCGCTGCTGGATGGCCGCCGCGACAAGGGGTCGCGGGCCGCGGCGCGGGCCTTGCGGGCGGACTTCGTCTATTCGGGGGTGAAGACCTGCGCCGGTGACGGGCTGTGCGCGTCGGTGTGTCCCGTGGGCATCGATACGGGAGCGTTCATGCGGGAAATCAAGGCCCGCGGGCACGGTGGCCTGTCGCGGCACCTGGCGGTCCTGGCGGCCCGGCGGCTCGGCTGGCTGGTCGCCGGCGCGCGCCTCGGGCTGCGGCTGGCGCAGGCGCTCGCCTGGGATGGACGGCTTCCTTTTTT
>JAYVWD010000219.1:0-8160 GCA_043786345.1 Pseudomonadota bacterium | reverse complement strand
TGGCCGTCTCGTCGGCGAGCAAGGCCCTCAGCGCCGTGCGCAGGTCCTGGACGTCCGGCGCGGCGGCGTCCTCGGGCGTGTCGAGCGACCAGGCGTCGCGCGCCGCCGCGGCTTTGAGCTTCGAAGGAAAGTCTTGGAAATTCATTCGCTTGTGACCTCCAGCACCCGGTTACGCGGGCTCTCTTACACTATGCCCCGCCGGCACGGAAATGCGAAGCCCCCACGGGGGGCGGTTCGTGGGGGCGCGCCGGCAAGCCAAAAGACGAGGACCGGATCAGCTTCGCTTGCTCATGGTCACTTTATAGGATGTCGTGCACGTGTCGGTGTCGACCGACGCCTCGCGCATCGCCTGGTTTCGGCCCGCCTGGCGTTCCGAGAAGGCCGCCTCGAGCTGGTTGTTGGCGGTGAGCTTGACCTCCATGCGGCACTCCTGGTCGTAGATCGCGGTCAGGTCGCCGTACACGTCTTTGCGGCCCGGGTGGCGGGCGGTGAGCACGCCCTTGTTGTCGAGGACATCGCCGGTGGTCGAGGTGCCGTCATAGAGGCAGCGGTCGAGCGTGACTTTGCCGTCGCCGCCGTTAGTCAGCGTGAACGAGGTGGCCGTGATCGGGTCCTGCGGGTTGAGCGGCTCGCGGCCGCAGCCGTCGGAGAGGTCCCAGACGCGGTCGATGTAGTAGGTGCCGCTCTCGAGGGCAAAGGTCTCGTCGGAGGCGTCTTCGGCGCGGCGCGGCGGGGCGTTTTGCCCGCCCGTGCCGTCGCTGCCGCAAGCGGAAAGCATCGCGACGAAGGCGCCGGCGGCGGTCCATGAAAGGATGGTCGATTCTTTGAGAAACATGGCAAGGAGTCCTCCAGGAGTGCAGTTTAGGTCGCTCGAACGCCGAAAACGGGCGCCGCGTTTACTTCGCGCTGCCGCCGGTCAAGGCTTCGTGCAGCGTCTTCACCTGCTTCTGATGCTCCTCCGTCTTCACGACGGGGCGGCGCGCGGCGGCGTTCTGCGCGACCTTCGCCTGGGACGTCTGAATGGCCGCGAGCTTTTGCTCGAGGTCCGCGACCTTGGCCTTGAGCTCCAGGTTCTCCTTGACGAGCTCGGCGTTCTTCTCGAGCGTCGCCTTGGTCTTTTCCGCGTCAAGGCGCTGGGCGACGATCTCCTCCACGGCTTGCTTGTCGGCCTCTTTGCCGCGCTCGCAGCCCGCGGCGAGAGCCGCGGTGGTCATCACGGAAACGAGGCCGATAATTGCGATCCGGCGCATAAATCCTCCCTAGGGTTACGTCTGACGCCCACCCCTAAAGCAAGCCGCGTGCCGACGCGCAAGAACACCGAATTAATCAGCGATCTCAGTGAATTCCCAGCTTTGAGAACGGGAATTTCGTGGATTATGAGAGACAGCCGCGCCTTGCGCCCCACGACCGTTGCACGGCGAATCCAAGCGCGCGCGCGGCCTCGATCAAGGAATCGATCCAGGCGTCGCGGCCGGCGCGGCGCTGCCGGATCGAGCGCACGGCGAAGAGGAACGCCTTGGCGAGAAGCGCCGGGCGGTGCAGCGGCGCGGGAAGGCGGAGGAGGCTCGGGTAGAACCGGGGCTCCGCGAGCAGCGCCTCGGTGCGCGCCTGGCCGAAATGGTACGAGGCGAAATAGCCGGCGGTCATGCGGCGTGCCGGCACGCGGTGCCGTACGCGCGCCTGCGGCACCCAGAAGCCTTCCGCGCCGGTGCGCTGGAGGCGCAGGACGAGGAGCATCTCCTCGGCGCAGAGCATGCCGCGGCCGGAGCGCCCGAAGGACGGATCGAACGGCGCGGGGCCGGCCGCGGACCGCCGCACGGCGAAGTTGGCGCCGAAGGGCGTGACGCCGTGCTCGACCGCGCCGCGCTCGCCGGCGTCGAGCCGGAGAAGGCTGAAAACATAGTCGAAACGCCGCGCCGCGGCCCAGGCCGGCACGGGGGCCTCGAACTCCGGCAGGATGCAGCCGCCGAAGTAGGCGGCCGCGGGCCGCTCGCGCGCGGCACTGGCGTAGGCCTCGAGGAAGGCGCCGTCCACGAGCACGTCGTCGTCGATGAAGACCACCAGGTCCGCGCCGGCCTCGGCGAGCCCGCGGTTGCGGGCGCGGCTGAGCCCCACGGTCGGCTCGCGGGTGTAGCGCAGCGGGAGCATCCCGGCGGCGGCGGCGCACACCGCGGGCGTCTCGTCGCCGCTCGCATTGTCCACGACAAGGACTTCCCAATCGAGGCGCCGCGGCCGTCGCGCGCCGGCGAGGCTCGCGAGCGCGCCGGCGAGCAGCCGCGGGCGGCGGTGCGTGCAGATGACGACGGTGAGGTCCACGTCGGAACGATACCACGGTACCCCGCGGCGAGGTACCATGGTTCCATGAAGCCGCTCCGGGGAGATGCATGACCGCTCAAATGGGCCGCGGGCCGCCGAACGTCACGGTCGTCGTGCCCGCATTTAACGCCGCGGCATGGCTCGCAGAGACCCTGCGGAGCGCCCTGGGACTGCGGCACCCGCGTGAGCTGCTCGAGATCATCGTCGTGGACGACGGCTCCCGCGACGCGACCGCGGCCGTCGCGCGCGCGGCCCTCGCGGGCGCCGCCTGCGCCTGGCGGGTCGAGACGGTGGCGAACGGGGGCCCCAGCCGCGCCCGCAATCACGGGGTTCGCCTCGCGCGCGGCGCCTGGATCCAGTTCCTCGACGACGACGACGCGCTCGATGCGGCGAAGCTCGAAGTTCAAGGGCCGGTCGCCGCCGCCGCCGGACCCGAGGTCGCGAGCGTGGCGTCGGAGTGGCGGCGCACGCACGTCGAGGCCGGGCGGCGGGTCGCCGAGCCGGTGGCGCCCATCGGCTTGAGCGGCGACGTCGGGCTCGGCCTGCTGAGCGCGACGGGTTTTCTTCACCTGGGCGCGCAGCTCTTCCGCCGGACCTGGCTCGAGACGGTCGGCGGGTTCGACGAGTCCTTGCGGCTCATCGAGGACGTGGACCTGGAGCTCCGGCTGGTCTTCGCGGGGGGCGCTTTCCGGCATGCGCCGAGCGCCGGGGCCTTGTTTTTTCACCAAATGCGCGCGGGGTCGCTGTCGCGCGAGTCCGAGGCGGCCTTCTTCCGGGCCGTCCTGCGCAACGGGGAGATGGCGGCCGCCCAGTGGGCGAAGGAGCCGCCGCTCAGCCCGGCGCGGAAAGCCGTGCTGCTCGACATTTTCGGGCTGGCGGCGCGGATGCTCGCCGGGCAGGATACCGAGGGGCTGACGCGCGCCGTCGCGGCGATGGCGGCGGTAGACCCCGCGTTCGACCCACCGGGGCGGCCGGCGATGCGGGCGCTGCGGCGGGTGTTCGGCACCGTCGGCGCCGAGCGCCTGGCGGCGGCCGCGCGCGCGGCCCTTCGCAACGTCCGGAAACCTTGAGGAGCGACCGGGAAACATGTGTGGAATCGCAGGACTTTTCACCAATGACCGGGCGGCGGCCGAGACGGCGGTCGCGCGCATGCTCGCGGCGCTCGCGCACCGCGGCCCCGACGACCGGGGCGCGCATGTGGAGGCGGTGGGCGGCGGGGTGCTCGGCCTCGGCCAGACGCGCCTCGCCATCGTCGACCTGAGTCCGGCCGGGCATCAGCCGATGCGCCACGGCCCGACCGGAAACTGGCTGGTTTTCAACGGAGAAATCTACGGATTCCAGGCGCTGCGGGCGCGGCTCGAAGCGGGCGGCGCGCGCTTCCGCGGGACGAGCGACACGGAAGTTCTGCTCGAGGCGCTGACGCAACGCGGCGACGACGCCCTCTCCGAGCTCGACGGGATGTACGCGCTCGCCTACTTCGACGCGCGGCGGCAGCGGCTGCTGCTGGCCCGCGATCCCCTCGGGATCAAACCGCTTTACGTCACCGCGAGCGCAGGCCGCTTCGCGTTCGCGAGCGAGATCCGCGCGCTGCTCGTCGCAGGTGCTTCGCCGCGCACGGTGGACCGCGCGGCGCTGGCGCGCTACCTGGCGTTCGGGGCGTTTCAGGAGCCGGAGACGCCGTTTACCGGAATCCGGGCCTTTCCCCGCGGCACGGCCCAGTGGATCGACCTGGAAGGCGGCGCGGCGCGGCGGGGGCCGGCGCGCCGCGTGTGGCAGGCGCCGGTGCCCGACCCGAAGCTCACGATGGACGAGGCCGTGGCCGGGGTCGAGCGGAACCTCACCGACGCGGTGCGCACGCACCTCGTGAGCGACGTGCCCCTCGGCATCTTCCTGTCGTCGGGGATGGACAGCGCCATCATCGGCGGGCTGGCCGCGCGCCTCGGCGCCGACGTCCTCGCGCTCACGGTGAGCTTTCGCGAGCCGAGCGCGCTGGATGAGGGCCGCCTCGCGGCCGCGACGGCGGCCCGGCTCGGCCTTCGTCACCGCGAGGTCATGATCGGGGTCGACGACTCGCTCGCCGCGAGCGCGGACTGGCTCGCCGCCATGGACCAGCCCTCCTTCGACGGCCTCAACACCTACATCGTGTCGCGGGCGGCGCACGCCGAGGGGCTCAAGGTCGCGCTGACGGGGCTCGGCGCCGACGAGTTGTTCGGCGGCTACCCGGCCTTCGTCGACGTGCCGCGACAACTGCGGATCTTAAGGCGGGTGCCGCGCGGCGCGGCGGCGGCGCTGTTTCCGCTGCTGACGCCCGCGCTTCGCCTGCTGGATCCGACCCGCGCCGAGAAGCTCGCCGATACCGCGGGCGCGCGGCGGGACGTCGCGGCGCTCTACATGGAGCGGCGGCGGTGCCTGTCGCGGGCGCGGCTCGCGGCGCTCGGGCTTTCCCCCGACGGCGGCGGCCCGGCGCCGGAACTGGCTGGCGGCGACGCCGCCTGGACGATCTCGCAGCTCGAGTCGACGCTTTACATGGGCAATATGCTGCTCAAGGATCTGGACGGCAACTCGATGGCCCACGGCCTCGAGCTGCGCGTCCCGTTCCTCGGCCGGGCGGTGATCGACGCCGCGGCGCGCCTGCCGGAACGGCTCCGGATGCCGCCGGGTGGCCGGCGCAAAGAGCTGTTGTGGCGGGCTTTTCACGATCTGATCCGGCCGGAGCTGGCGGGCGAGCGCAAGAAAGGCTTTTCCCTGCCCGTGGCGGACTGGATGCGCGGGCCGCTTTCGGCCTGGCGGGTCGAACGGCTCCACTATCTCGGCAAGACGGCGGGCATTTTCGAGCCGCGCGGGGTCGACGCCGTCCTGCAAGCGTTTCTGCGCAAGCCGGACGGCGCCAGCGCGAACCGGGTGTATGCGCTCGCAATCCTCGGCGACTACCTGGAACGCCACGCGGCTTCGGCGCCGTAGACCGCGGCCAGGCGGGCCGCAACGGCCTGCCAGGAGTACCGCTCCCGCACCAGCTCGCGGCCGGCGGCGCCGGCGGCGGCGCGGCGGGCGGGGTCGGCCATCCAGGCGTCCATCGCCCGGGCGAAAGGCCCCGCGGCGATCGGCACGGCCTCGCCGGCGCCCGCCGCGACGATGTCGCCGGCAAGCGCGATCCGGTCGGAGACGAGGACGGGCGTGCCGCAGGCGAGCGCCTCGACGAGCGCGATGCCGAAGTTTTCCTGCGTGCTCGGGAGCAGGAGCAGCGCCGCGGCGGCGAGGATCTGAAAGCGCGCGTCGCCCCAGACGGGCCCGAGGAAATGCATGCGCCCGGCGACGCCGGTCCGGGCCGCCAGCGCTTCCAGAGCCGCCCGGCGGCCCTCCTCGTCCGGCCCGACGATGACGAGCTCCAACTCGAGGTTGCGGCAGAGCGGGAGCGCCTCGACCAGCAGATGCACGTTCTTCACGGCGTGGAGGCGCCCCATGAAGACCGCGAAGGGGGCCGACGGCAGCGCCGGAAACAAGCGATGCGCCTCGGCCGCCGTGAGCGGACCGGCGCGCCCGGGGTCTTCGGTGCCGTTCGGCACGACCTCGATCCGGGCGCCGGAAACGACGCCGGCGACCTCGGCCGCTTCCGAGGAACTCGTGCAGTGGACGAGGGCGCGGTTTTTCAGCAGGTTCTCGGCGTAGAGCCCGAGGAGCAGGCGTTTCCGCCACGACTTGTGGGCGATCGAGTAGGTCGAGAGCAGGCCGCAGGTCCTAAGAACAAAAGGGATCTTAGCCGCCTCGGCGGCGGCCGCGGCGGCGAGGACGACGTGCTCCCAAAGGCCGTGCGCATGGACGACGCCGGCGCCCTGCACGGCCTCGCGCAGAACCGCGGCGGTCGACGGGTGATAGGCGAACGGCGAGCGGGCCGGACCCGGCGTGAGCACGCGGCAGCCGACGGCCTCGAGGGCGGCGCCGAGGTCGGCGCCTTCGCCGGGACGGACGGTCGCGACGACGGTGACCTCGTCGCCGCGTTCGCGCTGGGCGGCGGCGAGGCCGAGCAGCGCCGTCATCGGCCCGCCGTAGGTGCGGCTTAGGTTGGAGATGACGTGGAGGACCTTCATGGGCGGCGGGCACGCTCATATTGGGTGACCATCTCGGCGGCGACGGCGGCCATGCCGCGGATCCGCACGACCGGCGCGGGGCGGCTCCAGGCGCAGAGGCGCTCGACCGCCGCCGCCAGCGCGGCCGGATCCGCCGGCGTGAAGAGTCCGTCCTCCAGGCCTTCGGCGGCGAGCGTCTCGCGGATGCCGGCGGCGTCGCTGCCGATCACGGGCACGCCTTGGTCCCAGGCTTCGAGGACGACGAGGGGGCCGGTCTCGAGGTGGCGGCTCGGCACGACGATGAGGTCGCGGCCGGCCACCCAGCGCGCGAGGTCGGCGCCGGACCGCGGCGGCAGCGCGACGATGCCGACCCGGTCGAGGGTCGCGCGTAATTTTCCAGCATAAGCGGCGTCGTCCGAGGGCGGACCGACCGCCTCGCAGCGCACGTCGCCGAGGCGCGCGCGGAGAAGCGGCATCGCCGCGGCCAAGGTCTCGAGGCCCTTTTCCGGGGTGAGGCGGCCGAAAAAGCCGAGCGCGAGCGGCCCCTTCCGCACGATCGGGAGGCGCAGGGGGCGCGCGCGGCTCGGTCCCCGCAAGCCCTGGCGGGAAACCGCGATCTTCGTCGGGTCGAGGCCGTTTCGCAGAAGGACGTCCCGGTGCCAGGCGGCACACGAGACGAGGCCGGCGGCGTCCGCGAAGAAGCCGTGCCAGGCGCCGAAGACGCTCCGCAGAAGCGAGGGCGCGGCGAGACGCGACGCCGCCGGAGTATCCCCGAGCAAGGACCAGGGCAGGGGGCTCGCCGCCAGCAGACCGGCGCCGACGCGCGGGACGCCGAGCCGCTCGAGCAGGCAGACGGCACACGCGTGCGGGTCCATGCGGCCCTCGCAGGGTTTCCCGGCGCGCAGGAGCTCGCCCTGGACGCAGGTCATGGCCGGGACATGGAAGGTCACGAGGTAGGGGATGCCGCGGGATTTGAGCGCCGCGGCGTGCGCCAGGCCGGCGCCGAGCGTGAAGGCGTGAAAGTGCGCCGCGTCGGGCTTCACCTCGTCGAGCAGCGCGGCGAACCCGGGCGCCTCGTGGCCGCGCACGCGCCGCATGAGGACCTCGGACCGCCGGCGCGCCGCGAACGGCGGCAGCACCCGCACCTCGTGCCCGGCGTGCTCGAAGCGGCGCGGCGCTGGCCCGTGGACTGCGACGACGGATTCGTGCCCGAGCGCGCGCAGGTCCCCGATCAGCTCCGCGACGTAGGTCTCCGTGCCGCCGAGTGAATCCGGGAAGTAACTTGAAGGCAGATGGAGGAGGCGCACGCGGGGGATCGCCCTCGACGCGGCAGGTATAGCCGCTTATAATCACTCCCAGATTACCACAGAGCCGGAGCGGCGTGCCATGAGTCGAGAGAAGGGGGGCGTCCGGCCCCGAATCGCCGTCCTCGCGCCGCAATTCCCGCCCTGCAATCTGGCGGTGGTGCACCGCGCCCGCTTCGTCGCGAAGTACCTGCCGGAGTGCGGCTTCGAGCCGGTCGTCTTCACGGTCCGGCGGGAGGATTACGAGACGATCCTCGATCACGGACTCGAAGAGCTTCTGCCGGGCGCGCTCGAGATCGTACGCACCGCAGCGTTGCCGACGCGGCCCGTCCGGTTGGTCGGGGATCTGGCGCTGCGCGCGTTCCTGCCGATGTTGGGGGCCATCGAGCGGGCGCACGCGGTGCGGCCGTTCGCCGCGGCAATTATCCCGATGCCTCCATTTTACTCAGCTATTCTAGGTACTTATCTTAGACTCC
>JAYVWD010000218.1:0-3861 GCA_043786345.1 Pseudomonadota bacterium | reverse complement strand
AGCCCGGCAAGGGCCGCGAACAGGAGCTGGGACGGAAGGAGTTTCATGGTATTTCCTCGGTAACTATCGTGAGTTATGGAATTGCTACGGGTTCTTCCTGGTCCTTGATTCCAGCGAAGCCGACCTTGGTCGCAGCCTCGCACCAATCGTTCGCGGCGGCCTGGGTCAGCTCGACGGCGACGACGACCTCGCTCGGCTCCAGGTTCGTGCATTGAGCGACAAGGGCGAGCGCCTCCTGCTGCTCGGGCGTCGGCGGCGGGTCGACGGCGACTTTCGTCGGCACCTGAGGTTCGTCGCCGTCATCGTCCTTGCGACACGCGTTGACGGACGCCGCGGTCGCAACAAGCAACGAGCCGATCGTCGCAAGTCGAGCTCGAATTCGCATACTAATCCTCCTGGGCATCGATTTATGAACATCCGGAGCCCCGAGAGTACCGTACTGATACGAATAGGAAAAGGGCGGCCTTCGCCGTCCTGCCGTCGCCGTTTGACGCGGACTCCGAGGGCGTCCGCGTCAACGCGCCCGATCAACGCGGACCTTCCCGGAAGGATGGTCCCTGGCTCCTGACGCCGTCCGCAGCACACTTACCCGAATCGTGTCGCTCGCAATCTGCGGCACCCAGGCTCAGCTGCCCTCGCCCTCGCCGTCTTCGGGTAGGGCGTCCGCGGAGGTCGGCGGCGGCTTGTGGTCTTGCTTGGCTTCTTTCATCTTCCGCAGCAGCATCTTGATGCGGGGTCCGCAGCGCTCGCCGGCGCAGCCGCCCGAGCCCGTGCCGACCTTGCGGTTGACGTCCATGACCGTGTCGCAGCCCTCGAGGCCCTTGAGCACACGGCCGAGGTTGATGCCCTTGCAGATGCAGACGACCTTGGCGAGCGCCTTGATGCGCTCCTCTTTTTTCTTGTCGAGGTCCGAAGCCATGATCGCCGTCTCAGGAGTAGAGCAGACCGAGCCAGTCGAGCCAGCGCGCGTCACCATACGCAAATAATACCACGGTCGCATTGCAGGCCGCATGGAAAGCCACGGCCGGCAGGAGCTTGCCGCTCTTAACGTAGAGCGCCTCGCCGCAAAGGGCCAGCAAGAACGGGCCCAGCGGCAGGCCGACCTTGAGGGCCATCATATTCGCGAGCGTCGGCTGGCCATGGACGAGGGCGAAGACGATGGCCGAAAACCAGCTCCCCCAGAGCGGGCCGCCGAGCCGTCGGAAGGCGTCGCCGATGCCGGCGCGGAAGACGAGCTCCTCGACCCAGGGCACGAAAAGCACCCAGACGAGCTGCTCCCGGCCGACCCCTCGCGAGGTCGCACCCCCGAAGAGGTGGCCGGCGGCGACCAGGGCCAGCGTGCCGGCGACGATGGCGAGCGCCGGCAGAAAAAAGCGCGGCGCGGCGGGGCGCATCAGCGCCCGCTTCTCGCGGAACGAGAGCGCCACGCCCGCGAAGGCCGCGTGGACCGCGAAGGCCGCGGCCCAGCCGACGCCGCCGGTGAGCGGGGCCACCGCCGCATAGATCTCGGCCAGGGTCACGGCGAGGGCGAGCGTCGCCGCGAGGAGCATCAGGACGCGCACGAGGGGCGGCCGGGCGTTGCCGGCGGCCGGGGCGCGCCCCGGAGTCTCAAGCGGAGAGGCTTGCGGGTCCGTTTCCAATGATCTCCTTGACGAGCTCGAGTAGCGTGCGGACGTCGTTCTTGATCACGTAGCCGTTCGCGCCGACCGCGAGCCCGGCTTCCTGGTTCGCCCGGCCCGAAAGGGACGTGTGCAGCACGATCGGCATGTCGCTGACCTCAGGATGTTCGCGCACCTTGCGCGTAAAGGAAAGGCCGTCCATGCGGGGCATCTCGACGTCCGAGACGATCATCGCGATCGTCCCCGCGCCGGGCTTCTTGAGGCTCTTCATCAGCATGTCGAAGGCCTCGGCGCCGTCGCCGGCCTCGAGCACACGGTAGCCGCCGCGCAGCAGCGCCTGCTTGGCCCCGTTGCGGATGAACTTGGAGTCGTCGACCAGCAGGATGAGCGGCGCGTTCGCGTCCTCCCGCGGCGCCGCGGCCGGCCCTTCGAGCGCCATCGGGTGCATCGACAGCGACGGCCCGCCGAGGCTCGCGCCGGCCGCGTGCGAGACGTTGGAGGGCTGCATCCCGTACTCGAGGTTGATCAGGATCTTCTCGAGGTCGAGGATGAAGAGGAACTCGTTGTTGTCGATCAACGTCATGCCGTTGATGCAGGTGCCGGCGTCCGTGGACGGCGGCAGCACCTTTTCCCAGGCGATGCGGCGGATGCGGTGCGTCGTGTCGACGATGAATCCGGCGCGCTTCTGGCTGAACTCGGTGACGATGATCTGCTGCGTACCCCGGAGGACCTGCGGCTCGTCGCCGAGGGCGACGGAGAGGTTGACGGCGGGGATCGGGATGCCGCGCAGCTCGAAGACGCCGGCCAGGCCTTTGACGCGCGAGCTCAACGGGTTGATCTTGGGCATGCGCACGACTTCGCGCACCTTGGCGACGTTCACGCCGTAGACGCCGCGGATGTCCGTGCCGTTGACCCGGCGGTTGAGCGAGAACTCGATCAGCTCGAAGAAGCTGCCGCCGACCACGAGCTGCAGCGCTTTGATGTCAGGACCCTCGCCCATACCTTGAAACCTCCGGCGACCCCGTCGCGTGCCTGGAATCGGCAAAGATTGCCGGGGGCTTGAGGCCGAAAACGGGGCGAAAAGACGCCGAGGCGCCCGTAAAGGGGCGCCCCGGCTGGCTAGGCGTTCGACTTTTGGGATTCGGTCAAACGAAGACGGTGTTCCGGAGCAGATCCTCGATCGCCTTGCGCTGCGGGTCCGTCAGGCGGCCGAACATGATGCCGGCCTTCGTGCATTTCTTGTCGATCCAGCAGACGGTGCACTTGATCCGCTGCTCCTCGGTCTTGACCTTCTTCGCGGCGACGCCGACCGCCTTGCCCTTCGGCTTGGTGGTCAGGCGCGGCATCGGCGCGCTGCCGTCGGCGGGAAGCTCGAACGACACCACCATCTCCTCGCCGCCCTTAATCTTCATCGGCTCGTTGAGCTCGATGCAGGCGCCGCCGAGCGAGATGTTCGTGATGCGGCCGGTGGCCTTCGGGGCGCGTTTGCCTCGACCGGCGCCCTTGCCGATGATCAGGGTGTCCAAGTCGGTGTCGAAGCGGCGGCCGAGGCGGTGCTTGTCGAGCAGGAACTTGTCGATCTTCTCGCTCAGCACGTCGAACTTCACCGGCTTCGCGACCCAGCCGCCCGCGTCGTTGAACGCGAAAAGGTCGTTCGTCACCGCGTCCTGGACGATCTTGTCCGGATACGCCGTGAGCAGGATCGGTCCTTTGTAGGTCTTGCGCATCGCGTGTACGAGGGCGATGCCGTCGGCGTCGGGCAAGTCGAAGTCGACCACGCACATGTCGGGCTTCGCGGTCAGCAGGATCTCGAGGCACTGCTTGCCCGTTCCCGCGACGAGGATCGTCGCGCCCGTGATCTTGTCCTTGAAGATCTCGGAGCTCATGACGAGGCTCGGCTTGCAGGCGTCCACGATCAAAATGGTCGGCATCGGACTGATTCCCCCAAAGAGGTTGGATTGCTCGGTGGCGAGGCTTGAGGTGGGAGGGTGTCTCTATTCTTGAGTATACGGCTAAAACGCACGCCTCTACAAAACCGAGGCTCCTTTCGGCGGGCTCTCAAGTCTTCCGCTGAGATGCCGAAAACAATAATGAATCCGGAAGATTTGCCCCCCGAATTCGTTCTAAGCCCAGGAAGGCACAGGATGCTCGGTCGACTTTTGCGGAAAACCCTGCTGCTACTCGCGCCCGCCCTCGGCCTGGTCCCGCAGGCCCATGCCGTGACCGCCCAGAAGCCGGTGCG
>JAYVWD010000217.1:0-6011 GCA_043786345.1 Pseudomonadota bacterium | reverse complement strand
CAGCGCGGCGAGAAGACGGTCGGGCTCCTGCTGACCGCGTCGACCGCCGGCGCCCCGGCGCCGGGGGGCGCCACGCCCAAGCCTTATTCCATCGTCGCCAACAAGCAGCGCTGCGAGATCGGCGTCGTCATCCGCAACGTCAAGGACCTGCGCAACAAGTCGCAGCGCGATGCGCTCCTGATCCTGATCAACCAGGCCGTCAAACAGCTCTCCGTCGACGGCGTCGAATACCGCATCCTCAAGAAGGACTTCCTCGGCGCCCTGCAGTCCGCCTGCGACGGCCCGGAGAGCCTCGGCCTCGACCTGCCGGTCGCCCTGCTCGCCGCCGTCGGCGCCGCCGCTCCCGGCGCCGGCGCGAAGGCCGCGCTCGGTCCCAGTAATTTCCCGGGCGCCGGCAAGCTCACCTTCGAGGTCTCGAAGGACCGGATGGAGGCCAGCATCGGCGGCTTCGATCGGACCTACTACGACGACCCCGCCTTTCAGGTGAACCTGGACTGGGTCCAGAACGAGCTGAGGCGCCTCGGGCTGCGCATCGAGATGCCCGCCGACCTGGCGAAGGGTCTGGGCGAAGCGATCCGCACCAAGGAAGACCTGAACGGCAAGCTCGCGCTGCGGGGCATACCGGGCAGCGGCGGCCGCGCGCCCTACATTCACCAGTCTTTCAAGGACGCGGCCGGCCGCGTGCAGGCGAACCTGGACCTGGACCACATCGACCTCCGCGAGCTCCAGCAGCGCGCGACGGTGAAGATCGGCCAGCTCGTCGCCCAGATCATGTACAAGGAGCCGCCGGTCCCCGGCCGCTCGGTCTATGGCGAAGAGATTCCGCCGCCGGCCGACGACGAGCTGATCGTGCGGGTGGGCGACGGGGTGCAGCAGCGCGAGTCCACGCGATTCTACGCGACCTGCGACGGCATCCCGATGATCGACAACGAGTCGATCTCCCTGAGCAAGGTCCTGGTCCACAACGGCGACGTCAACCTGCGGACGGGCAACATCCGCTTCGACGGCCCCGTCGAGATCAAGGGCTCGATCGACAGCGGCGCCGTCGTCGAGGTCACCGGCGACCTCCTGGTGCACGGGACGATCCGCGCCGCCCAGGTCCGATCGGCCGGCAACATCATCGTCAAATCCGGCATCGTCACCGGCCCCACGGGCCGCGTCCAGGCGCGCGGTGAGCTCACCTGCGAGTTCATGGAGAACTCCAACGTCGTCTGCGGCGGCGGCCTGGTCGTCGCGAAGGCGATCATCAACAGCCAGGTCATCTGCGGCGGCACGATCAAGATCACCGCCAAGGACGGCGTCGTCGCCGGCGGCGTCATCTCGGCGCGCGACGCCATCAACACCCGGAACCTGGGCTTCAAGCGCGGCGCCCTGACCACGCTCAACGTCGGCGTCGACTGGAAGGTCGAGCAGGCGATGCAGATCCGCAAGGCCCGCATCGAGAAGCTCAAGACGCGCGCCGACCTGGACCGCCAGACTCTGCGCGAGCTCGTCCAGAAGTCCAAGGCGCAGACGACGGCGCGGCACCAGGCGATGAAGGAGGAGCTCCAGGAGCGCCTTCAACACCTGCGGATCCTGATCGAGAAGGCCGAGAAGCACCTGGCCAACGCCGCGGCGCAGCTCAGCTTCAACAGCGGCGCCAAGATCCTGGTCCACGAGACCCTGGCCGCGAACGTCCAGGTCAACATCTGCGGTCAGATCGTCACCGTCATCAACGACGTGGCCGCGGTCGCCATCGTGCCGAAGCGCCGCCGCGGGTCCTACATCGTGTCGATCGACGAGCTGACGAGCGAAGACGACGAGAAAAAGGCCGGCTGAATTGACCGCGATGGCGGGAAGCCGGAAATCAACCGCAAAGAACGCCGAGTTCGCAAGGGTTTTTTGAAGGGGCCGTGCGTCGGGCCGAAAAGCGGCCTTGGCCGGCGCACTCAAAAACCTTTGCGAACTCGGCGTTCTTTGCGGTTGATTTCGGCTTGGCGCCTCGGCGGTTTTCAGAGGTAGTAGCGCATCTTCGAGTCGTCGAGCGAGCTGCGCTCGACGTACTTCTCCAGGCGCTTCTTGGAGTCGCCCGCGAACGCCGTGAAGCGGATCCCCACGCCGGTGCCCTCGAGGCGCTTGATGGTCCGGACCACCTCGCCCGTCGCGTGGATCGGCTTCTTCTCGCCCGGCAGCTCGAACTCGAGCTCCACCGCCGCGGTGTCGCGCAGGGGCTCGTCGGTCGACAGCAGGATGCCGGAGGCGCTCAGGTCGCCGATCCCGCACGTCTGGGTCTCGCCTTCGTAGGTGTAGGTGACGTCGCCGTGCACCGCGACGCGGGAGGTCGTGCGGGTCTTCTGCTCGAGGAGCTGCTTGAGCTTCTCGATGAAGTATTCGCGCGGCAGCGGCTGCTCGACGAACAGATCCGCGCCGGAGTCGAGGGCGGCGTTCCGGACCTTGGCCGAGGTCTGCACGCTCGTGAGGACGATCGGGATGTGCTTGAACTCGGCCTGCGCCTTGAGGTGCCTGGCGATGTTCGGCGCGTCGATCGGCTTGAAGTCCATGTTGATGACGATCAGGTCGATCTTGTCGGCTTTGAGCAGCTTGTTCAGGTCGTCGAAGCTCGACGCCGCCTTCACGAACACGCCCATCTTGCGGTAGCCCGCGCGATCGAGGTCGGTGGTGACGGTCCTGTCGTCGAGGGACGCCAATTTTATGGTATTCTGAACGCTCATCGGCCGTTGCTCCTTAGCCCCTTTGCGAGGCTCAAGGACGCCTTCGGCAGCTTCGGGCCGCGACTTAGACAAATTCCGCGTCCCGGCCTCAACAACCCGGATTTACTGAATAATTGCCCAGGAAACCGAAACTATCCAAGGAGCGCGCCGACGCCGCGCTGGTCGCGCGGGGCCTGGCCGAGACGGTGGAGCTGGCGCGCGCCCTGGTGATGGCGGGCAAGGTCCTGGCCGGCCCGGGCGAGCGCAAGATCGACAAGCCGTCGGAGCTGATCGCCGCCGACGAGCCCCTTCGGGTCAAAGACGCCGCCCGCTTCGTGAGCCGCGCCGGCGAGAAGCTGCTCTTCGCGCTGGAGGACCTCGGCGCGACGGCGGAGGTCCGCGGCAAGGTCGTCCTCGACGTCGGCTGCTCCACCGGCGGCTTCACCCAGTGCTGCCTCGAGCTCGGCGCCGCGCGCGTCCTGGCCCTCGACGTCGGCGTCAACCAGCTGGCCTGGGAGCTCCGGACCGACCCGCGCGTGACGGTCCTGGAGCGCACCGACCTCCGGGAGTTCGAGCCAACGGCCCACCCGAAGGTCGACCTGGTGGTCGCCGACGTCAGCTTCAACTCGCTGGCGCGGCTCGCCCCGGCGTTCTTGCGGGCCGCGCCCGGCGCGGCGTTTCTGCTGCTGGTGAAGCCCCAGTTCGAGCTGTCGCGGGCCGAGGTGCCGGACGGCGGCGTGGTCAGCGACGACGCGATGCGGGAGAAGGCGGTCCAGCGGGTGGCGAAGGCGTTTGCGGCGCTCGGGTTGGCGGGCGGGCGCTCGGTCGAGGCCAGGGTGCATGGGCGCAGCGGGAATCGCGAGATTTTTTACTTCGTCGGGCCCTGACCGATTGGTATGATTCCGACCGAATATCGTTGGAGGGACGGTGGTGAAGAAGTCCAAGAAGCTACCCAAGAAGTCCACGAAGGCCGACGCGAAAGCGAAGAAGCCGGGGAGGAAGAAACCCGCCCCGAAGAAGCCCGGCGCCAAGAAGGGCGTGCTGGTCCTGGTGAGCACGCGCAAGGGCGCCTTCTTCCTGCGCTCCGACGCGAAGCGCAAAAAGTGGACGACGCACGGCCCCCACTTCCTCGGCTGCGTCGTCTACCACGCGGTGCTCGACCCGCGCGACGGCCGGACCTTGATGGTCGCGACGAAGACGGGGCACCTGGGGCCGACGGTCTTTCGCTCGACCGACCTCGGCAAGACCTGGCTCGAGGCGGCGCATCCGCCCGCGTTTCCGAAGGCGAAAGCCGGCGAGACCGGGCGCGTCGTCGACCACGTCTTCTGGCTGACGCCGGGGCACTCCTCGGAAAAAGACGTCTGGTATGCCGGCGCCTCGCCGCAAGGGCTCTTCCGCTCCGAGGACGGCGGCAAGACCTGGGGCGCCGTGAGCGGCTTCAACGACCACCCGGACCGCCCCAAGTGGAACGGCGGCGACCAGGACTTGACGCCGGACGGCGGCAAGCTCCACTCCGTCATCGTCGACCCGCGCGACGCGAAGCACCTCTACCTCGGCATGTCCTCGGGCGGCGTCGTCGAGAGCCTCGACCGCGGCGCGACGTGGACGACGCTCAACGCCGGCTGCGAGCGCGCTTTCGCCATCGACGACCCGGACGTCGGCCACGACCCGCATTGCGTCGTCCTGCATCCCGCCAACCCCGACCGGCTCTATATGCAGAACCACTGCGGCATCTACCGCATCGACCGGCCGTCGGACACCTGGGAACGGATCGGCAAGACCATGCCGAAGGCGGTCGGCGACATCGGCTTCCCGATCGTGGTGCACCCCCGCGACCCGGACACGGCCTGGGTCTTCCCGATGGACGGGACCGACGTCTGGCCGCGGGTCAGCGTCGACGGCAAGCCCGCCGCCTATCGCACGACGAACGCCGGGAAATCCTGGAAGCGCCAGGACAAGGGCCTGCCGAAAGCGCAGGCCTGGTTCACCGTCAAACGGCAGGCGATGGCGACGGACGAGGCTGCCGATGTCGGCCTCTACTTCGGCACGACCTCGGGCGAGGTCTGGATGAGCCGCAATGAAGGCGAGTCGTGGGCCTGCATCGTCAGCCATCTGCCGCATATCTATGCGCTGGAAACGGCGTCGAAATGAAGGTGCGCATTCCGACCCCGCTCTATTCCTATACGGCGAGCCAGGCCACGGTGGAGGCCTCCGGCGCCACCGTCGACCAGGTCACGCTGGATCTCGACCGCCAGTTTCCCGGTCTCCGGTTCCGGGTGATCGACGAGCAGGATCACATCCGCCCGCACGTGAAGTTCTTCCTCAACCGGGAGCAGGTCTTCGCCCTGAGCACCCGCGTCGCGGCGACGGATGAGCTGGCGATCGTGCAGGCCTTCAGCGGGGGCTGAGGGGCTTAGCCCCTCGAACGCGAAAAACCCGCGCCAGGCCGGCGCGGGTTTCTTGGGTTTTTTGGCGGGGGCTCCCCGGGAGGCCTCAGGTATCCGCGTACATGTGCGCCTCGTGCTGGATGCAGAAATAGAAGTGCGCCGCGTCCAGCGCGTCCACCCAGATCGTGTCCGCGTGGTAGTCGTAGTGCGCCGCGATGTGCTTCATGTCGATGGCGAGGGCGACGTTGTCCTGCTCGAGCTCATAAAGCTCGCACATGCCTTTCAGAGTCATCCGCTTGCCTCGGTAGTTATCCGGGTCGTGGCCCATCTCCTTTAATGCCAAGGCAAAAGCTTCCTTGCTGACCTGTGGGGGCATGAGCTCCTCCTTGGTTCGCGGCGCCGCGTTCATGTAGTGGGGGGTAGAGTCGTTCGGGCTGGGTATGAATAAATTCTAAGGAGCGGCGGGTGGGTAGCACAACGGGAAATGTTTGCAGGCCAAGGCTTTCACGCCTTGGCCTAGTAGAAATCAGCTTAGGCCCCAATCACGAAGCGAGCGGTTTACCGCGTCTTTCAGGACCTTGTGGGGGTTGAAGACGGCGCGGGGCACGGCGGCGAAAAGGGCGTTCGCCGTGCCACTGTTGCCTATCAGCTCGTAGAGGACCGTCTCGTAGTACACGACGGCGGCGCCGCGGTGGGTCTTTTCGGCCATCAACCAGAAGTCTTCGTTCTGCTCGGTGTAGTACTCGGGCTCGGCGGGGATCTCGCAGACGGCGAAGACCGGGTTGAAGTGCGTCGCCCGCGCCGGGTCGGCCAGGTAGCGGGTCCGGTCGTCCTCGGTGACGTGCGGGACCTCGATGCAGACCTTCTCGATGCCGCGGGGCGTCTCGACGAAGCAGGGCGTTCCGCCGACGTCCTTGCCGTTGTTCGGAACCTG
>JAYVWD010000216.1:0-3496 GCA_043786345.1 Pseudomonadota bacterium | reverse complement strand
TGTCGAGCCCGGCGCGCAGGCCCTCGGGCGTCAAGCCGTTGATGTGGAGGTGGTGCAGCGTCGCCTTGCCGAAGGCCGCAGACAGGTCGAAGGCGAAGCTCACCGCCGCCTCGGACTGCGGGCTCAGGTCGTCGGCGAGCAGCACCGTGAGCGCGTGCTCGGGCAGGCGCTGCGTCGCCGTCGTGTCGATGCTCATGACGGGGACAGGCGACGTGACCATCAGGGACAGCGCCGTCGAGAAGCCGCGCGGCAGCAGCCGGCGCGGGCGCCCGCCGGTCCCGATGACGAGCAGGCAGCTGCCGGCGTTGGCGGCCTCCTTCCCGATCCGTTCCGCGGGCTTGCCGACGACGACGGTCTTGCGGATCAGAACGCCGCCGCCGACGGCGCCGGCGAGCTCGTCCAGATGCCACCCGGCGAGCTCGGTGGCGCGTGTTTCGACGGCCTCGGCCACGTGAAAAAGCGGCGATCCGGCCGCCAGCGGCCCGGCCGCCTTGGCCCAGGGCTCGACGACGTGCAGGAGGTTGAGCTTCTTGCCCGTACGCCGGCAGAGATCGGCGGCGATGAACGCGAGCGGAAGGCTGCGCTCGTCGAGGGCGACGGCGACCGTCACGTACTGGTGTCCGTCGATGATGGAGTTGATCATGCGCGCCTCCTATAAACTGATATCTATTTACTAAACACATATGGATTAGGATCGGCGCCGCGGTCACCCCGCCCCGTCGCCGCGACCCGGCGCGCCGACCGGACGGCTGCCGCCCTGGAATCCTCCACTTCAAGCCCTTCGCGGGGGTCGTCGGCGCTCGGTGAACGAGGGTCTTGCAACATGCGTACCCGGCCCGGGCCCAGGAGCTGGACCCGGGCGGGAAGCGGCGGCGGCGCGCTCCCAAGCTCGAGCGTCGCGGGGGGCCTGCAAAGCTGTAGCACGCCGGCTACAGGGCGCCGATGCAGAGGAGGCGCGCCCTCCGGGCGCACGCGCGCTTGAGGGCGCCGAGCCAGCCCTTGGCGGCCGAGGTCGCGTCGGCGGAGGCGCCGAAGACCTTGGAGGAGCGGCTCGTCCAGCCGCTGCAGCTGCCGTCGCCGACGCCGGTCCAGACGCTTTGGTTGAACTCGAGCGGCGCCAGATTTTCCAGCGTCGGCGCGTTGAGCGGCGCGGTGATCTTGTGCTTGAGCTCGTCATAGAGCACGGGGGCCTTGAGCGCCTCGCCCCAGAATCCGTCGAGGCTCTCGGCCACGAGCTCGCCCCTGGCGTTGCGCACGACGCCGCTGTATTGGCCGGAGAGCCGCTCGGCGGGCGGGTGGCCGTCGAGGGCGAGCACCGCCTGCCAAGTGGTCGATTGGGCCTTGAAGCGCAGGCCGGCGGCGGCGCACTCCTTGTCGGCGGCCTCGACGGTCACCGAGCCGTCGAAGAGCGCGGTGGTCAGCAGGACGTAAACGGCGGGCGCCCGATTGCCCGCGTCGCTCCCGGATTCGACGTTAAGGTCGGGCTGAATCGGGTTGGATCCGGTCGTGCCACCGGTGGTCGCCGTTTCGGGTCCACCGGAGGTCTCCGAGGGTGACGTGCCGGCCGGCCCGACGCCGCCGGGGGTGCCCGCTTTCGAATCAACGAGCACGCCGCTCAGCAGCGCGCTGCGCAGATAGTCGAAGAAGACGGGGTCGGTGGCCCAGGAATAGGCCGCCGTCGCGGTCTCAGCCGTGCGGGCCTGCCCGTCGACGGTGAAGGCGACGGCGATGTGCGCGACGTCCTCGAGCTCTTCGGGCGGCAGCTTGAAGCCGAGCAGCCAGGGCGCCGTCGTATCCTTCGGGACGAGCGCGGCCGGGGCGCTGCTCCCGTCGGTGCGCTGAATCGTCGCGCCGATCGCGGCGGCATTGGCGATGATGTTGCCGGCGGCGTCGTGGATCATGCAGGCGGTGAGGTCCTCGCCCTTGCTGATGTCGACCGTGTACGAGGTCTTGGTGGCGGCGGAGCAGCCGACGAGGTAGGCGCCCGTCACGTTCACCGGATCCGTGATCGGCTCGATCGGTCCGGGATCGGGGGCCGGCGCGGCCGACTTCGTCGCCGAGCGGGGCTCGGACGGCGGCGCGCTGCAGGACGCCGAAAGCGCGAGCGTCAAAGCCAGCATGGCAAGCGTGAGCGGTTGGTGAGTGCGGACCGGCACCAGTCGACTCCTGAAAAATGCGCGAGGATCCTTAAAGGTCGTTTCGGCTCGCCTGGCCGGAATCTTGAGAATGGCCGCGGCTCTCATGAAAGTTGAGCAAGGACCGCCTCTTACAGAGGTCGCGAGGGCCTCAAAAAAGCGCGTTCGGTTCATGAATTGACTTAAAGTTGCAGCATTTGGACTACAAGCTGTTCCCAAAATCAAACAGGCAAGGGGCGCCCCGGCCGAGGGGAAAAGACGAAAGCCACCGACCGAGAGCCGGTGACTTTCGCTTTTCTCGACCCCTCCGAAACCACCGTTCGGAGATTCACGATGCCGTGCGCACCGGAACCGGCCGCCGCGGCGTCGGCAGGCAGATCACGGAAACATCATTGCATATGCCGTTCCACCATGCGCCGGCGCGCTTGCTCGAAACGGAGGACTTCCGCGGCGTCGATCGCCTCACCCGCGGGGGCCGCGTCGGCCCGGGCGCCGTCCGCCAGCGTCCGGCGCGCCGCCCGGTAAACGTCGAGGTCGGGGAGGAGGCGCCGGCCGAGCTTGTGGGACTTGATCTTCTCCTTCTGGCGGCGCAGCCGGCGGTCGAGCTTGTCCGCCAGGAAGTCGACGCACGAGTCCATCGTCTCGGGATCGGAATGCTCGACCGTGAGCGAGAAGCCAAGGGGTCGCCTCGTCAGACCGCGCCCCGCTGCGCGATGAGCCGGGAGAAAAGCCGGTCCAGATCTTTGCCCCCCTCGGCGAGGCGCAGGCCGACCTTGAACTGGCGCGGGCCGGAGCCGCGGCACCAGGCCACCTCGAACTCGTAGGAGTGGTCGAGGGTCTCGAAGATCAGCCGCGTGCCGGGGGCGAGGCTCGCCTGGGTGATGACGCCGAGGCCTTCGGACGAGACGTCCTCGATCCGGCAGGTGACGGCCGCGCCGGACGTGGCGTCGACGATGCGGACGGGCATGACCATCTGGACGTCGTGGCGGATCTTGGTGCGGCGTTCGGCGCCCATGGGTCTTCCTTCTTTGTCGCGCGGCTAGGGACCGGCAAAGGCCTTTGACTCCTAGTCGGCAGCTCGCCAGGGGTCTTGATGCGAACTTTAAATGACTGAAAATACGGCTAGTTATGCTTGGCACCGACGACCCGCGCCCGGCACCGGCCGTCCTGGCAGTCGGCAATGGCGGCCGGCGCCGGGGCCTCGGGACAGGCGCCCGGTGCACGGTCGCCGCGGCGCATGACGGCGAGCTGACTGCGGGGAATCGCGAGCGGCTCGCCGCAGTCGCCGCGGATCAAGGTGCACTCGGCGGCGTGGACGCAGGTGTTCTTCACGCCGAGGATCCGGGTGACGGGCGGCGTTG
>JAYVWD010000215.1:0-4160 GCA_043786345.1 Pseudomonadota bacterium | reverse complement strand
GGGCGAGAAACGCACGTTCCCGATGGCGAACGAGGTGTCGCTGCGGGTGCGCCCGTTCATCCGCTACCTGAACCTCACGTACACGGCGCTGATGATGGGCCGCGTGGGCGACGCGAACCTGCGGGTGCTGCGCGGCGACAGCCGGCGCTTCCGCGAGAACTACGCGCTCATGGCCGACAACCTGCCGCTCGACACCTATGTGCGCGCCTACCGCGGCCCGCCGATGTACGGCCTGCGCCGCCCGAACCACACCCTCTGGATCCGCGAGCGCCTGGGCTTGGGCCAGTTCGCGACGACCGAGGCCGTCGAGGCCGGCGGCACGCCGAACGTCCCGTTCATGCGCGGCTCCTACATGCGCGGCGACCCCTATGCGGCGCCGGAGGACCGCCAGAAGGGGACGAGCTTCCACGGCGGCATGCGCGGCGTCTCCTACGGTTGGCACGTGAACGCGAGCGCCTGGGATACCAGCTCCGAGAAGAACGCCATCAAGATGCGCGCCGTCGGCGCCGGCCTCAAGCCGTGGAAGTTCATCTTCTACGGGGAACGGAATTGGCGGTCCGTCGCGGCGCCGGCCGCGCCCGCGGCGGTGGCGGACGCCTGGGCCTCGCCGGCGCAAAAGGTCCACCCCTCGTCGCAGGTCTCGCAGTACGAAGGCTCGTTCGCCGGCATCCCCGGGGTGATCGCCGGCTATGTGCGGGAGGAGCTCCACGACGAGGCGACGATCGGCCTCCGGCGCAGCATTTACGCGGATTTTCACCCGCTGCCGTTCCTGCAGTTCGAGGTGTGGCGGCGGTTCGAGACCGGGACGCGCCGGGTGGCGGATACGGTCGGCATCCTCCACAGTTACGTCGATTTTTGAGGCCGCCTGACCCGGGCCCGGGTCATCGACTCGTAAGTGTTGACAGCGCCCCCGGGGACGCGCCATGTAGGAGGCTCTCTTTTCGCCCCTTGGGCTCGCCGGAGGCTCCATGCGTTTCCCGATTCTTCCCCCGCTGTTCGCCCTGCTCGCGCTTTCCGCGCCGGCGCGCGCCGGTTTCCAGGGCTTGGAGCCCGCCAAGGACGCCGACCGCGACGCCACGCTCACGCGCATGACCGCGTCGTTCCCCAAGACCCTGAATCCGATCATCATCTCGTCGGCCGACGAGCAGGAGATCGTGGCACGCTACACGGTGTTCGAGCAGCTCGTCGAAGCCGACCCGGATACCGGCGAGGCCGAGTGCTGGCTCTGCGAGTCGTATTCGTACGACCCCGTGGACAAGCGGATCGTGACCTTCAAGATCCGGAAGGACGTGAAGTTCCACGACGGCAAGGCGCTGACGGCGAAGGACGTGAAGTTCTCGTTCGACGTGATGGTCCACCCGAAGGTCGACAACCTCAACAGCAAGTCGGACGTGATGGCGGCCGTCGAAAAAGTCGAGGCGCTGGACGACCTGACGGTCAAGATCACGTTCAAGTCGGTCAAGTACAGCAATATCTACCAGATCGCCGTGCCGATCATCCCGAAGCACCTCCTCGGCTACTTCGAGAAGGAGCCGGAGAAGTTCAACAAGGACCAGAAATTCGGCCGAAACCCGGTGGGCTCGGGCCCCTATAAGCTCGCCAAGTGGGAGGGCGACAAGTACGTCGAGCTCGTGCGCAACGACGACTGGTGGGGCTTCAGGACCAACGACCCGAAGTTCAAGAACGCCTTCAACTTCAAGAAGATCCGGTTCAAGATCGTGACGAACGACAACGTCGCGCTGCAGGCCTTCAAAAAGGGCGAGTTCGACTACATGGGGCTCGCCTCGTACCACTACGACGAGCTCAAGAAGTCGAAGGAGGCCCTAAAGGTCGTCCCCGAGCACCTGACCCCCAAGGTCGGCACCTCGTGGATGTTCATCGGCTGGAACGGGCGCCTGCCCATGTTCTCGGATGTGAAAACCCGGCATGCGCTGTCGCTGCTGACGGACCGGAAGGGCGCCCTCGACAAGTTCTCGAAGGGCCTCCGCCCGCCGACCAATGGCCCCTGGGGCATCGACTCGCCTTACCAGTGCCCGAAGGACAAATGCCCGGTCGACCCGTTCGACCCCGAGAAGGCCAAGGGCCTGCTCAAGGAAGCGGGCTGGGCCGACACCGACAAGGACGGCTGCCTCGACCGCGTGGTCGACGAGAAGAAGCAGACGCTCAAGTTCACCATCCTGTCCGACGACAGCGACTGGGCGAAGAACGTCCTGAGCGTTTACACGACCGAGATGAAGAAGGCCGGCGTCTGCGCCGAGATCCGCCAGCTCGACTGGACGGCGATGACCAAGCTCATCGACGACCTGAGCTTCGAGGCCTACATCAGCGGCTGGCAGTCCGGGTACCCGATCCTCCCGCGCCAGCTCTGGCACAGCGAAAACACGGGCAAAACCGGCTCCAACACCTGGAACTTCGTCGACAAGCGCTCCGACGAGCTGATCGCGCAGTTCGAGGCCGAATTCGACGCTTCCCGTCGCCAGAAGCTCGGGCAGGAGCTCCACGAGCGCCTCTACAACGCCTGGCCGGTCGTCTGGCACCACGAGGGCGGCGGCTGCTACGAGGGCCGCTCGGTCGACCTCCTGGGCTTCGAGGTCGCGGCCTACCAGCCGTCGTGCCTCTACTGGCCGCGCTGGTATAAAAAGAAGAAGTAATGACGACCTACGTCATTCGCCGGCTGCTGCTGATGCTGCCGACGTTCCTGCTCATCACCGTCATCTCCTTCTTCATCATGCAGCTCGCCCCCGGCGGCCCGCTGCAGATGAAGCTCCGCCGCGCCGGCGCCGGCGGCGGCGAGATGTCGTCCCAGAGCACGGCGACGCAGGAAGCCAAAGAGGCGATCACCAAGCTCTACGGCTTCGACAAGCCGATCACCGTCCGGTACTGGCTCTGGCTCAAGAAAATCGCGCTCCTCGACTTCGGCGAGTCGCTCTTCGAGTACCGTCCGGTCATGGACATGATCTGGGACCGCCTCGGGGTGGCGCTTCTTTTCGGCGTGCCTTCGACCCTCGTATCCTATTTTTTATCAATTATATTAGGTGTTTATAAGTCAATTCACAAGGACTCGCTGTTCGACCGGGCGACGACGGCGCTCTCCTTCGCCGCCTACTCGATCCCGGTGATGGTGATCGGCATCTTCCTGATCATCGTCTTCAGCGTGAAGCTGGACCTGCTGCCGGTGATCGGGCTGCACGCCGACGACTTCGAGGAGCTGCCCAAGTCCCGCTACCTGGTCGACCTGCTCCGCCACTTCGCGATGCCCTTCCTCTGCTACGTCCTCGGCGCCTTCGCGTTCCTCACCGAGCTCCAGAAGAAGTCGATGCTCGACGAGATGAAGAAGGACTACGTGCGCACGGCCTGGGCGAAGGGGCTGACCGAGCGCGGCGTCTACTTCAAGCACGTCTTCCGCAACGCGCTGCTGCCGATCGTCACGAGCCTGCAGGGCGTGCTCCTGAGCTTCCTCGGGGCCTCGTTCATCATCGAGATGATGTTCACGATCCCGGGCTTGGGCTACCTGGGCTTCCAGGCGCTCCTCAACCGGGACTACCCCGTGATCATGGCGAACCTCACGGTGTCGGCGATCCTCGGGATGCTCGGGACGCTGCTGACCGACGTGCTCTATACCGTCGTGGACCCGAGGATCGACTTCGAATGAGCCTTTTTTGGCGCCGCTACCGCCGGAACCACCTCGCCTGGTGGAGCACGATCCTCTTCGCCGCGCTGCTCACCGTGACGAGCGCGGCGAGCCTCGTCGCCAACGACCGGCCGCTCGTCCTGGTCCTGCACGGGCGCGTCTTCTTCCCCGCCGCCTTCGACTACGCGCCGGAGGCGCTCGGGCAGACCGGCTTCGTAACGGACTATCTGGCCATGAAACCCGAGATCGCCTTGGCGGGCGGCTGGGCCCTCTGGCCGCCGCTCGTGCAGCGCCCCTACGAGCCGAACTTAAACTTCGAGTCGCTCCCCGCGCCGCCGGGCGCGACGACCGTGGTCGCCGGGGTGCCCGTGACGCACGTGCTCGGCACCGACACCGCGGGGCGCGACCTGCTGACCCGTCTGATCTACGGCTGCCGCACCTCGCTGATCATGGCGCTGGCGATCACGGGGCTGTCGCTCGTCCTCGGGGTCGCGATCGGCGCGGTGATGGGGTATCTGGGCGGAACCTT
>JAYVWD010000214.1:0-14256 GCA_043786345.1 Pseudomonadota bacterium | reverse complement strand
GGCTGGCGAATGCGCCTCGAGCTCGCGAAGCTCTTCCTCGGGCGGCCGGACTTCCTCATCCTCGATGAGCCCACGAACCACTTGGACCTGCCGAGCCTCGTCTGGGTCGAAAACTATCTGATGAACTTTCGGGGGACCCTGCTCTTCGTCTCGCACGACAAGGCGCTCCTCAACCGCCTGAGCACGATCACGCTCCACCTCCACGGCCAGACCCTGCAGCCCTACCGGGGGAACTTCGACCAGTTCCTCGACCAGCGCGACGCGCGGATGGAGCAAGAGGCCGCGGGACTCGACGCCCTCAAGAAACGGCGCGAGGCCATGGAGTCCTTCGTGACCCGCTTCGGCGCCAAGGCCTCGAAGGCCACGCAGGCCCAGTCCCGGGTCAAAATGATCACCCGGATCAAAGAGTTGGAGCAAAACTTCAACGTCACCGAGGGCGACGGCAACTCGATCACGATGACCTTGCCGCCGCCGGCGAAGACGCCGCGCATCGTCTACGAGATCCACAACGGCTCGATCGGCTATGACCGCCCGCTCTCCCGCGGCGTCGAGCTCACGATCGAGCGCGGCCTCAAGGTCGCCATCATCGGCGCCAACGGCATCGGCAAGTCGACCCTCCTCAAGACCGTGGCGGGCCGCCTCCCCGCCCTGGGCGGCGAGTTCAAGGTGCCCGATGGCCTGGCGATCGCCTACTTCGCGCAGGACCAGACGGAGACCCTGGATCAGGACCGCTCCGTGCTCAAAAACCTGCAGGCCGCGTCCGACATGAGCGAGCGGGACTGCCGGAGCCTGCTCGGGCACTTCCTGTTTCGCGGCGACGACGTGTTCAAGGCGACGCGGGTGCTCTCCGGCGGCGAGCTGAGCCGGCTCGGCCTGGCGTGCGCGCTCGGCAAGCGCAGCAGCTTCCTCCTCCTCGACGAGCCCACGAACCACCTCGACATGGCCAGCGTCGAGGCGCTCGCCGGATGCCTGGCCGATTACGAAGGAACGGTGCTCTTCGTCAGCCACGACCGGCACTTCATCGACGAGGTGGCAACACACATCTTCGCCATGCTTCCCGACGGGCGCTCCGCCCTTTTCGAAGGGAAATTGGGCGACTATGAGCGCCTGGCGCGGACGGCGGGCTTTCCCAACGTCCTCGAACACGACGAGATGAAGATGAAGGCCCAGGACACGGCCGCGAAGCCGGCGGCCGCGGCGGCGGCCGCCGGCGTTTCCGACGCGCAGATCAAGGACCTCAAGCGAAGCCGCCAGAAGCTCGAGAATCGGGTCGAGCAGCTCGAGAAGAACACCGGGAAGCTCAAGGCGGGCATCGCGGCGCTCGAGCACGAGCTCGCGGCGCTGCCGGCTTCGGCCTACGGCAAGGCGCGCGAGCTGCACGCCCAGCAGACCGACCTCGCGAAAAAGCTCGAGGTCGAAGAGGAAAAATGGCTCGCGGTCTACGCCGAGCTCGAGGCGGTGAACGAGAAGCTCGCGGCGACCGGCCGCAGCGTCTGAGTCAGAAAACTTTTGGTTGATCGAGCCACCGCGCCCCCTCGTCGTCGACGACCAGGATCTCCTCGAACTTCGCGCCGAAGGCGGGCGTGCCGATGTGGGGCTCGATCGCCCAGAGCCCGATGAGCGCGCCGTCGTAGTTGGAGTTCAAGAGCTGGCCGAAGAGGCCGCGCGACAGGAACTCCCAGTAGGACTGGACGCCGAAGTTGATGATGGCGATCTCGGGGGCCTTGAGCCGCACGCGGTGCACGCGGTGGCCCAACACGGCGAAGGGGTACTTGGCGTGGATGTTGTCGAAACCCGCCTCGCGGATCCGGGCGTCGATCGAGTCCCAGATGGCACCGCCCCGCGCGCCCGCGGCGCTGAACAGCTCGGGGATCCAGACGCGCATTTCGGCGAGGAACCTCTGGGCTTCTTTGAGTTCGGGGTTGTCGCCGAGGGTGGCCGTGTAGCCGATGTCGGCGATGTAGCCGTCGAAAATCGGCGCGACGTCCAGGATGAAGACCTCGCCCGCGCGCAGGATGCGGTCGGTCGGGAGGTAGTCCCGGTAGGTCCTCACGCCTGAAAAGCGCGTGCGTTCGCCGTACCAGACGAAGGCCTTGTGGAAAAAGCCCCGCACGCCGTTGTCCTGGAGCCAGGTGTTGAGCAGGTCCGCGGCCTGGCGCTCGGTCCAGCCCTCGCGCATGAGGCCCGCGATCTCGCGCGCGCCGCGCTGCGCGAGCTCCTGGCAGGCGAGGAAGCCGACGAGGTCGGTCCCGACGGCCTTTTTGTTGGCGGACGGCGACAGGAAGCTCAGGCCGGGAAGCGCGTGGAGGCGCGAGGCGGACTTGAAAAGCTTGAGGCTCTGAAGGTTCAAGACGGGCGGTCTCCGAGGGCGTCGGCGAAGAAGCGGCCGAGCAATGTGTTTACGCGCTCGGGCTGGTCCCGGTGCAGCCAGTGGTTGCCCGGGATGATGCGCACCGTCAGCCGGCGCGCGTCGGGGCTCAGCTCGTCGAGGGTCGGCGGCGAGAGGAACGCGTCGTCCTCGCCGAAAAGCACCAGAACGGGGCAGTCGAGGCGCTGCCGGCGCCGGCCGGCCAGGCGGGGCACGGCGCGGAGGAAGGCGCGGTACTGGTTTAAGGGCCGGAGCATCGCGCCGCGGTCGGTGGCCGGGGAGCCGCTGTCCGCGGGGCGGCCGTCTTTGGGCAGGCCGCCGAGCGTGTAGGCCAGGGTGCGCAGGCGCGAGGGCGCTGCGCGCACGAGCAGCTCCGGGATGACGGGGAGCGCCATCAGGTAGATGTACCAGGATTTGGCGAGCTGGCGCGGGTGCTTCCAGCGCGCCAGCATCTGGCGGATCGTCAGGCCGTTGAGGATGACGACGCCGCCGGCGCGGTCCTGCAGCAGGCCCGCCAGGTGCCAGGCGTGCACGGCGCCGAGGTCGTGGCCGATGCAAAATACTTTTTGTTTATGGCCCGGGTCGATCTCGCTCAGGATCGCGAGGACGTCGAGCGCGACGGCGTCGGGCGAGTAGCGGTCGAGGGCGGCGCCGGCCTCGGACTGGTCGGAGCCCCGCAGGAAAGGCGCTATTACTCTATAATTATTGGAGAAAACGCCGATCTGCTTGTCCCAGCACGCCGCCGTGTCGGGGAAGCCGTGCAGGAAGACGAGGATCGGCGCGTCGTTCGGCCCGGCCTCGAGCCAGGCCGTCTTCAGCCCGCGGATCGTTTCCTGTCTCGTTAGGGGCCGCGTTTCGAGCGCCATCACCAAGGCCATCACCTTCTCAGCCGGCTGCGACCTCGGCCGACGCGACCGCAGGGAATGGGGGCACGAAGGCGCCGTGGCGGCGCGCCATGATGTTGTGCTCGGTCCGCCACGACGGGTTGAGCAGCCAGCTGACGTAGGGCGCCCCGATGAACATGCGGTTCACGAGCTCGCGCTTCGACAGGCTTTCGTAGAGCGGCACGCAGCTCGCGAGCACGTCAAAGAACGGGTGGACGCCCTTGAGGCGCTTCACCTTCAGGAACTTCTGGAGCTCGGAGATGACCCACGGCGCGCCGACGATCTGCGAGATGATGAAGTCGAACTTCTTATGGAGCAGCCGGCGCATCGACGGCGGGCGCTTATTGATGACGTTGAGCATCAGAAACGCGTAGTTCGCGTGGCGCGCCTCTTCCTCCAGATGGCGCCGGTGCAGCTCGAAAAAGAGCGGGTCGATGTTCGTGCGGTGCTTGTAGATCTGCTCGTAAATGCCGATGGAAACTTCTTCCACCGAGGCGACGACCCACCAGAAGGCGTGGCCGCCGGCGAGCGCGTTGGCGGTGATCGCCTTCTGGAAGTATGACCCGAACGCCTTGGGGAGCAAGCCGTCTAAGTCTTTGCGGTCGACGTTGGTGGCGTGGCAGAAGGTGTCGAGGTAGCGGCCGAAGGCGCGCGCGTGCTTGGCTTCCTCGTCGAAGAATAGCTCGCCGAGCTCGGTCATCTCGGGGTTGACCGGGTACTCGCGCAACACGTCGGCCCAGCCGGTCGATTTGAGCTTCGGCAGGGCGTCTTCCATCTCGGAGATGGTCGCGTTGACGACCAGGCCCATGAACTGCGACAGGGCGAGGCGCTGCTCGGCGCTGGCGCCGGGAAACGCGATGTTGGCGTCGTCCAGGGGCAAAAGGAACTTGCCGGTGTCGACGCCGAGCTTCCACGGAATCCCGCTTTCCAAATCCCAGGCCATACGGCGCTGCAGACTGATCTGCCGCCCGAGGAGCTCGAATTTGGTGGGATCCGTGCTGTTGATCATGGTCTCCTGTCGGCGCAAATACCCGATAACTTGATGAAACCTGGAATTTCCGGAAATGTTACAGCTTTGTGCCAGCGCGAGGCAACTATCTTACATTATAGTGGGGGCCCTCTCCCAATGGAACATTTGGGATATTTATAAAGGAGCGCCGTTGCTGACAGGTCGAATCGTTCTCATCACGGGGGCTGCCGCCGGCATCGGACGCCATCTGGCCCTGTGTTTTGCGGGCGCGCAAGCGACCGTGATCGCAGTGGACATCGATCAAACGGCCCTCGACGCGCTGGTCGACGAGGCGGCCAAATTCGGCCTCGACGTGGCCGGCGAGCGCTGCGACGTCACGGAATTAGGCGCGCTCAAGGCTGTTCGCGACCGCGCGCTTCACGAGCGTAAGCGCATCGACATCTGGGTGAACAACGCCGGAGTGGCCGGTACCGGCGCCTTCGCCGACGTGAGCGCCGAACAGTTCGACCGCGTGCTCGACATCAACCTCAAAGCCCTCGTCTACGGGACGCGGCTCGCGCTCGAGGCGATGGAGGCGCAGGGAATGGGCCGCATCGTGAACATGGCGTCCGTGGCGGGTCACCTGCCGGCGCCGTACATGACGGCGTACAACGCCTCGAAGTTCGGCGTCGTCGGCTTCTCGCGCGCGCTCCAGGCGGAGCTCCGCCTCCGTGACTCGCCAGTGAGCATCACCCTCGTGTCCCCCGGCTTCGTCGACACCGACATCATCGGGCGCGGCACGGAAACGGGTTTCCCCGAGTGGCTCAGCTTCCTGCTGGCGAAGCCCGAGAACGTGGCGAAGGAGATCGTCGCCGCCGTCGAGGCCGGAAAGGACGAGATTTTCCCCACTTTGAACGGCAAATTGATGCGCGGCATGTACAAGATCATGCCGAACACGACGGTTCGCTCGGCCAAGGTCCTGCTCGCCAAGAGCTGGAAGGATGTGTTTTTGAACCGCATCACGCTCGAAGGGCGAGGTCGAAAAGGATCGGAAAGTGATCCGAATTCTTGATCGATGTGTCGACGCGGATGTGGCTCACGTCGAGTCCGCGGGTGAACACCTGGTCCAGACACTGCGTGCGCGGGCGCGGGTCGTTGGGGATCGGCACATAGATGAGGCCGACGCGCTCCAGGACGCGGGAGACCGCCGCCAGGTAGCCGTTGGTGAAGGTGTTGAAGTCGCCGGCGAACAGCATCGGGCCGTCGTGCTTCGGCAGCTGGTCGATGATGTGCGTGATCTCCTCGACCGCGCCGCCCTTGAGGCGGACGAGCGTGGCGTGGATGTTGACGACGCAAAGGCGCCCGCCGCCCAGCAGGGGGAGGAATTTGACGAGGGCAACCTTCGGCGTTTTAAATATAGGTTCCGGGTACTTACAGACTAGTCGCAAGGGCTCGCCGGCGACCGGGGCGCGCGAAGCCGTCATGACGCCGTCGCGCAAGCCGTCGCGCCGTTTATAGGAGGCGGCGTGGACCGTCTGAAAGCCCGGCTCGCAGAAGGTGCGGAGGGAGCGGCGCGAGAGCAGCGCCTCTTGCGTGAGGACCAGGTCGGAGCGGTAGCAGAGCATCCGGTAGTCGTGCTCGAACAGTATCCCGCCCGCGCCTTTGCACAGGTTCCAGACGGCGACGCGGATCTTGTCGGGCGAGAGCGCCGGGATCTCGGGCGAGCCGAGCTGCCAGATCGCCTCGGGCTCGGGCACGTGCTCGATGCTCCACACCTGCCTGAGGCTTTCGATGACCGCCCGGTAAGAGCGGTTGGGCTTGTGTTTCATGCGAGGCTCTGGAAGCGCTGCTCGATCCGGGCCGGCGGCGCCGCGTCTTCCGGCTTGATCCAGGTTTCGGCCTCGTCGGTGCGGCTCGGGCGGAATTCGCCGAAGTGCTTGGTGACGCGGTCGCCGATCGTTTTGGCGAGGTTACGGTAAGTGGTGAGCTTGCCGCCGTAGAGCGTCATGAGGAGGCCGCGCTTGGCCGTGCGCTCGCCGATCACATAGGCGCGGCTCGTCTCGGTGAGCGAGTGCCCGTCCTCGACCGCCAGCCAACGCAAACCGGCAAAAACGCGGACGATCTCGGACTTCATGAGCGGGCGATTGAGGAAGCGGTTGCAGTTCTCGAGGAGGTATTTCACCTCGCCCTCGCTCACGTGCAGCTGGTCCGGGTCGTCATTGTAGACGTCCTCGGTCGTGCCGAGCAGCGTGAAGCCCTGCCAGGGGAGCACGAAGAAGATGCGGGTGTCGTCCGCCGACTGAAGGAAAAGGCCGGCCTTGAGGCCGATGTCGTCGAAAAGGAGGTGCGAGCCCTTGTTGTTCACGGCGCGGTGCGTCGGTTGAATGCCGCTGCCTTCGAGGAGCCGGTTCGCCCAAGGGCCGACGGTGTTGATGACGTAGAGCGCGCTGACGACGCGGGTCGTGCCGTCGGGGTAGCGGATCTCGACGTCCCAACCGTCCTCCGTCGCCGAGATGGCCGTGGCCCGCGCCCCTTCGGTGACGCCGGCGCCGAGCTTGTGGGCCGAGGCGGCGACGCGGCCGACGAGGCCGATGTCATCGGTTTGCGCGTCCCAGAAAGAGTAGACGGTTTTGCATTGGTCCAGATCGAGGATCGGCGCCTTCAGCGCGACCTCGTCCGGCGGGACGGCGCGGTGCGGCGTCAGGCGGTACTTTCCGGCGAGCTGGTCGTAGAGCGTGAGGCCGGCCTTCACGGTGATCCGGTTCATGCCGCCCTTTTTCAGGATCGGCAGGAAGAGCTCGATGGGTTTGACCAGATCGCCGGCCAGATCCATGAGGATCTTGCGCTCGCGCAGCGCTTCGACGACCAAAGGGTAGTCCGTGACCCGCTTCAGGTAGCGCAGGCCGCCGTGAATGAGCTTGGTCGACTTCGAGCTCGTGCCGCTGCCGAGCGTGTCTTTTTCGATCAGGTGGATGTCACGCCAGCCGCGGCTCGCCATGTCGTGGAGCACGCCGGTGCCGTGGATGCCGCCGCCGAGCACGAGCACGCGCACCCGCGGCGGGAGCGGGTCTTGATACGTTGTCTTGATAGTGGTCACTGCCATGGGGCCCAAAGTCTCGCATGGACGTTGGTTTTAAGCATATATATACTTTACTAAATCAAGATGAGAAGGCGGTCACGACGTGGACGAGCGCGCCGATGCGACGGATAAGGCAGAGCGGCAGAGCCGCTATACCTCGCATGCGCTCGTGGAGCTGCGGCGTTTCAAGCACCTGCCCTTCAAGGTCAGCAGCGCCGTGCTGCTTGACATCAGCCTCGGCGGATTCAAGTGCGAGTTCACGGGCGAGGCGCGGCTCAAGCCGGGTGAAAAGTTTTGGCTATCCATCCCCCTCGGGCCGCTCGGCATCCTCGCCCCATCCAAGCTTTTGTGTCGCGGCGAGTGCCGCTGGTTCGACCCGAAAAAGTTCCGCGTCGGCGGCGTGTTCATGGGGCTGACCAAGACCGACCGGATCGTGATCGATCAGGTGGTCGATTCCCTCAAAAAGCGCGGCGCCCTGCTCTAACGGGTGACGTACGGCGCGAACCAGGCGGTTTCGTCGCAGTAATTGTCCTTGCCGCCGGCGTCGTGGAAGAGCGTCCGGATCCGGATCCGGACGCTGTCGGGCTCGTCGAAGAAGCTTTCGAGCTTGAGCTCCTGGCGGCGGATGACCCATTCGACCGTCTTCCGGCCCTGTGGAAAGGCGCGCTCGATCGTGAGCAGGACCTTGCCGGTTTCGGGGTCTTTGATGGTGGTCGCGTAGGAGTCGCTCGGGACCGACACCAGGAACTGGCGCTTCACCAGGGGCAAGTCGATCACCGCCTCCCAGGACGCCCGCGGCTCGTCGTCCCAGAACTCGCGGGCGACGGCGCCGATCATCAGCTCGTCCCGGGAGGCGAGGGCGGCGTAGAAATCGATGTCGGCCGCCACCGGGCATACGGTCGAGTGGCCTTCGTCCAGGTGGACCTTTTGGGGGAAGAGCGTCAGCCAGTCGTCGAAGTTGCCGTCGGGCATGATGCGGTTCGGCTGGCGGGTGTGGGCGAGGGGGTCCTCGCTGTTGACGACCTCGGCCAGGTCCGACCAGGAGTCGCCGTCGGAGTCCTGGCGCCTCGGGTCGGTGCCGTAAACGGCCTCGTAGTGATCGGGCAGGCCGTCGTGGTCCGTGTCACGAGTCAAGGCGAGGCTCGTCTCGAGCGTTACGTCGCCGAAGACCGCGGCCGGTGTGGCCCCCGCGGCGAGCTGCTTCCAGGCGTCGACGAGCTGCGCCGTCGTCAGGACGCCGCCGAGCACGTGACCCCAGGCGACGACGTCGGCGTTGCCCGCCGCCAAGGTTCCGCGGTAGGCGTCGAAGAAGTAGCTCAGACCGAAGGTGTCGCGGACCAGATGGTCCATCAGCGCCCCGTTGACCGCCTGGCGAAGGCCCGGATCGGCCGCGGGGAAGAGCTCGAGGAGGTAGAGGTCGAGGACCCGGGCGGCGAGGAGCTTGAAGACCGGTCCATCAGGAAAAGCGTCGGTCCCTGAGCTCGCGAACGGCGCAAGGTCGATGGCGACCGCCGCGTAGGGCTCGCCAAAGGCCGCGGAGGCCACGGCACCGAGCGACTCGAAGACCGGAACTTCCAGAACCGGCGCGCTCTCCAGGGGAAACGCCTGGACCGCCGCATCGATCGCCAGTCGCCCGAGCTGGCTCACCCGCTCCTGCGCAGCCGCCAGGGCTTGCGGGCCGTCGACCCAGGCGGAGGCGGGGTCGGCCTCGCGGATCTCGACCAGCCCGATCGGCTGGTGCTGCGTGTACCATTCCTTACAGGTCGAGAGTACGAACTGCGGCTTGTCGGGGTCGAGCCAGGAAGAGAAGAAGGCCGCATGCGTCGAGTCGCGCGTGGTGCCGGTCGCCTCGTCGCGGGAAAAGACGCGCAGACTCCAGGCCGGGTACGTGAGGGCTTCGCCGACCAGACCCCGGCCGAGGCGGACTTCGAAGTTCCCGCCGTTGACGGCGAGGGCGCCCAGATCGACAGGGACCGTCCGCCAGGCGCCGTCGAGAAAGCGCTCGAGGGCGCCTTTGTAGATGCGCAGGCGCAGAATGATGCTGCCGCCGAGCTCGCCGTGCCGCAGATAAGCTTCCCCGAACTCGATGCCGAGGCTCACGCCATCGGCAGGGCGGGCCTGGATCATGAGCGCCAGATCGGCATCGGCCGTCGCCGCCGACGCCAGCGCGACGTCCGCCCCGGAATCCGCGTCCCCCAAGGTGTCTGGAAGCAATGTCGCGATTCCGGCCCACTCCGTCAGATCGCCGTCGGCCTTGAAGGCCCCGGCCGCGAACACCGGCAGGCGGTGCCCGTCTTCGGTTCTCTTGAGGCAGGAGGAGAGGGGCGGAATCCGGTAGCCCATGCCGTCCATGCCGACCGACGTGAGCATCGCGCCGCTCGGCGGCGGGACCGGCGGGGGCTCCGTGCTCGGGGGTTTCCCGCCGCCGCTACCGCCCGAGCCTTTGGCGCCGCAGCCGGCCAATACCGCGATCAGCGCCGCACGCAACGCGCCGTCGTAAAGCCTTTGAAAAGCCTGCATGCGTTGCTCTTTCTTTGGTCAGACGGAGTCCTGGTCCAAATTATCGCACGGGCCGTCCGGCCTGTCCGCCAAAGCGCGGAGAGCGACGGTGAAGGCCGCCATTTCCTCGCTTTTGGGGTTTAGATTCTATAAGCTTGCGCGGATTTCATCTGGAATTCCGCCGTGAGGACCCGTCTGGTCCCGAGGGAGTCGTTTTCTATGGACGTGAGCAAGTACAGGCGCCCCATCCCCAAGGGCAACGGCAAGCCCGTTCTGATCGACGGGGCGCGTACGGCCTTCGTCAAGGCGTTTGGCGTCTTCGAAGACTGCGACGCGCTCGAGCTGTTCAGCCGGGCGATCGACGGCCTCCTCCGCAAGTCGGCGCTCGACCCGCAGGAGATCGACGAGGTCAGCTGCGGCGTCGTCATCCCCCAGACCAAGAACGCCAACGTCGCCCGCGACGCCATCCTGAATCTTGGCCTGCCGCCGCACATCCACGGCGTCACCCTGAACCGCGCCTGTACGAGCAGCATGCAGACCATCGCCGACGCGGCCCGCTCGATCGCCTTCGGCAGCGGCGACATCATCCTCGCCGGCGGCGTCGAATGCCTGTCGGACGTGCCGATCACGTACTCGACGGAGGCGCGCAAGTTCCTCGTCAAGCTCTCGAAGGCGCGCTCGGCCGCCTCGAAACTCAACATGCTGAAGGACTTCTCGGCCAAGGCCTGGCTTCCGAAGCCGCCGTCGCTGTCGGAGCCGCTCACCGGTTTCACGATGGGTGAACATGCCGAAATGATGGCAAAAATTAACCGGGTCAGCCGCGAAGACCAGGACAAATTCGCGGTCGAGAGTCACAAGAAGGCGGCCGCCGCCCAGGAGTCCGGCTACCTCGACCAGGAGATCGTTCCGGTCTGGCCGGCGCCGCGTCACGACCTGTGCGTCGACAAGGACAACGTCATCCGCCGCGACACCTCGGTCGAGGCGATGAAGGAGCTCAAGCCGGCTTTCGACAAGAAGTACGGCACCCTGACCGCTGCCAACAGCTCGCCGCTCACCGACGGCGCCGCCGTCGCGATCATTGCCGACGAAGCCCGCGCCAAAAGCCTCGGCCTCAAGCCGAAGGCCCGCATCAAGGACATCCTGTTCGTCGGCGTCAACCCATATGAGCAGCTCCTGATCGGCCCGGCGATCGCGATTCCCCAGATCCTCCGGCGCAACGGCCTGACCATCAACGACATCGACCGGTTCGAGATCCATGAGGCCTTCGCCGCCCAGGTCCTGAGCTGCATCTATTCGATGGAATCCGACGAGTTCATGGAACGCTACTTTGGCACCAAGTCGGTCGGCAAGTTCCCGATGGACCGGGTCAACGTGAATGGCGGCGCCCTCGCGCTCGGCCACCCGTTTGGCGCGACGGGGGCCCGGCTCGCGATCTCCCTCAGCAACGAGCTCATCCGCAGCGACAAAAACCTTGGCCTCATCGCTATTTGCGCCGCCGGCGCGATGGCCGGCGCCATGCTCATCGAACGCATGAACTGAGAGGCACGACATGGGCCAGTATTGGAGAATCGAGCGCGAGATCGGCAACGTTGCCGTCGTGATCTTCGACCGTCAGGACCTCGAAGTGAACACGCTCGGCGAGAAGCCGCTGCGGGAGCTCAACGAGATCCTCGACGGCTTCGCCGGCGACACCGCGCTCGAGGGCGTCGTGTTCACCAGCGGCAAGAAGGACTTTATCGTCGGCGCCGACATCAACGAGATCGCCGGCATGAATTCGGCCGAAGCGGCCACGCACGGGGCGCGCCAGATGCAGGGCATCCTGCAGAAGATCTGCGACCTCAAGGTGCCGTCGGTCGCCGCCATCCAGGGCCAGTGCCTCGGCGGCGGCCTCGAGTTGGCGCTGGCGTGCACGTGGCGCATCGCCGCGAACGACCCCAAAACCAAGCTCGGCCTACCCGAGATCCAGCTCGGCCTCATTCCGGGCTCCGGCGGCACGCAGCGACTGCCGCGCCTGGTCGGCATCCAGTCGGCCCTCGACCTGATCCTGACTGGCAAGCGCCTCACCGCCAAAAAAGCCGAAAAAATCGGGCTGGTGGACGTCTGCGTGCCGGACCAGCTACTGCGCGAGCAGGCCATCCGCATGGCGACGACGCGACGCACGGGCACCCGCCGCATGCCCGACCTGAGCCCCGGCAAGCTCGCGAGCGACCTGCCCAAGTGGGCGACCGAAGGCAACCCGATCGGCCGGAAGCTCATTCAGAAAAAAGCCCGCGAGATGGTCGAGGAGAAGACCAAGGGCTTCTATCCGGCCTCTTTCAAGGCGCTCGAAGCGGTCTTCGACGGCTTCGAGATGTCCCTGGCCAAGGGACTCGAGCTCGAGGCGAACCTCTTCGGCCAGCTCGCCGTGACGCGCGAATCGCACAGCCTGATCCACCTCTTCCACGCCACCAACAGCCTGAAGAAGCACCGCTTCAAAGGCGCGGCGCGCGAGCGCTTCGGCAAGCGGAAGGCCGAGACGGTCGGCATCATCGGCGCTGGCTTCATGGGCGCGGGCATCGCGACGGTCCTCGCCGACCGCGGCACCAAAGTCTTCTTCTCCGACCCGAGCAAGGACAGCCTCGGCCGCGCCCTCAAGCACAGCCGCGAATACTTCCGCAAAAAGCTCGAAAAGCGCCGCCTCAAGTCCTTCGAGGTCTCGCAGAAGATGGCGCACCTGTCGCCCGGGCTCGACTCGCGCGGCTTTCAGTTCGCGGACATCGTGATCGAGGCGGTGAACGAGGACATCAAGCTCAAGCAAAAGCTCCTGGCCGCCGTCGAAGCCGTGTGCGGCGACAACTTCATCTTCGCCAGCAACACCTCGGCCCTGCCGATCAGCGAAATCGCGAAAGCGGCCAAGAAGCCCGATCGCGTCATCGGGATGCACTTCTTCTCGCCGGTCGAGAAGATGCCGCTCCTCGAGGTCGTCGTGACCGATCAGACGGCCGACTGGGTCGCCGACCGCACGATCGAGCTCGGCATGGACATGGGCAAGCAGGTGATCGTCGTGAAGGACGGCCCCGGCTTCTACACGACGCGCGCGCTGTCGTTCTACTTGAACGAAGCCTCGTCGATGCTGCTCGAAGGCACGCCGATCGAGCAGATCGATCAGGCGCTCACCGACTTCGGCTTTCCCGTCGGCCCGATCACGCTCATCGACGAGGTCGGGATCGACGTCGGGATGCACGTGCTTGAAACCATCCAAAAATCCTTTCCAGACCGGATGTTGCCGGCCAAGGGCCTGCTTCCCGTCGCCGACAGCGGGCGCCTCGGGCGGAAGAACAACAAGGGCTTCTACTTGTACGAGAACGGCAAAAAGGGTCGCCCGGATCCGCAGGTCTATGACCTCCTCGGCATCCAGAAGACGAACGACAAGCTGACCAACGACGAGATCGTCGACCGCTGCGTGCTCCTCTTCGTGAACGAGTCGATCCACTGCCTCGAAGACGGAATCCTTAACTCGGCCTACGACGGCGACGTCGGGGCCGTTTTCGGCCTCGGGTTTCCGCCGTTCTGGGGCGGCCCCTTCAAGTACGTCGACCTGGTCGGGACCAAAACCGTGGTCGAGCGCCTGAAGAAGCTCGCTGACAAGCACGGCAAACGCTTCGAGCCCGCCAACATGCTGGTGCGCAACGCGGAAAGTGGGAAGAAATTCTTCTCTGATGAAGCGTAATGACGCCTTGACCGGAGGGCCCGCCGCACTGCTGCTGGCGGGCCTTTTTTTCACGCTCGGCGCCGGACCCGCGCCGCTCCGCCGGGTGGCGGAGCCCGGCGACGCGCGCCCGACGATGACGCTCGGCGCCGAGGTACGCCCCGACACCGACGGTCTGCCGGGCTCGATCCGCGGCACCATGACCATCAAGGGCTGGAAGACCGGCGGTGCCCCGCACTGCCTCTACGTGCCGTACCTGGACACCGAGTACGGCCTCGACCGCGCCATCACCCGCCGCCAGGAGATGTTCGCCGACAAACACGGCAAGCAGCTCTTCGAGGGCGGTGCCACCGTGCTCAAGAGTGGCGGCGCGACCCTCGCCGCAAGCGGCGCCGTCGTCCGCCTCGAGCCGATCGTCCAGGCCGCGGGCGATCCGAAGCTCGACGACCTGACCCTGACCTTCGAGAGCCGCGTGCCGCGCCTGACCGCGACGAGCACCGACGAATGGTTCTTCGACGGGTATGCGCCGCGGCTCCTTCAGGCCTGCCCCGAAGGCGACGCCTTTGCCGTCAGAGACCTTCCCGCAGCCGCCGTCGATATGACCTATTCCGTCAAAATTCCGGACAGTTGGGCCTATGTCGGACCGGGCGTTCTAACGGCCGAGGGCGGCAGCGCCGCGGGCAGCCTGACGGCGGTGCACCTGGCCTTCGCCCTGACGCGCGGACAGCAGCGGCTCGCGACCGACATCGCCGGCATCCATGTCGACTTCGTTTTCCGGAGCCCACAGTT
>JAYVWD010000213.1:0-2864 GCA_043786345.1 Pseudomonadota bacterium | reverse complement strand
TGCCCGAGATGGACGGCCTGGAGGCGACGGCGCTCAGCCGCGCCGACGCGCGCACGGCGCGGATGCCGGTGATCGCGATGACGGCGCACGCGATGCGCGGGGACCGGGAGCGGTTCCTGGCGTCCGGGATGAACGGGTACGTGTCCAAGCCGTTCGACGAGAACCGGCTTTGGGAGGCGATCGACGCGGCCTTGACGGGGGTTAGGGTGTAGTCGGGAGCGGCCCCCCCGAGGTCGGGTCACCAGAATTGTAACATTTCCGCGAACCGCAGCTCCTCGAGCGAGCCCACGACGCGGTCGGCCGCGGAGAAGTCGAGCGACCGGGTCACGACGTTCGGCACGGCGACGCAGTGCATGCCCGCCGCCTTCGCGGCGCGTACGCCGTTCAGCGAATCCTCGAGCACGATGCAGGCCTCCGGGGCCACGCCGAGGGCGCTCGCCGTCGCGAGGTAGACGTCGGGGAAGGGTTTGATGCGCGCGACGTCCTCGCGGACGCGGACGGCGTCGAAGCAGGGGCCGAGCCCGAGGCGCTCAATGTGGCCGACCACCCAGGCGCGCGAGGAGCTCGAGGCGACCGCGGTCTTGAGGCCGAGCGTGCGCGCCTCGGCGATGCGCGCGTGGAATCCCGGCAGGACGTCGAGGCGGTCGCAGATCGCCTTCTTGCGCGCGTCCTTGGCCGCGAGCAGCGCCGCCCGGTCGAGGGTCGCGGCGCGGGCGTCGCCGCGGGCGCCCAGGAGCGCGGCGAGGTTGATCACCGGGTCGAAGCCGGAGAGGTAGTCGGCGCCGACGCAGCGCACCCACTGGGCGAGCTCGAGCTCGCAGCCGTACTCGAGGTAGGTCTGGCTCCAGGCCTCGAAGGCCGGGGTCTCGGTGTCGACGATCAACCCGTCGAAGTCGAAGATGGCAGCGGCGAGCAAGGCGCGGACCTCGGACCTAATAGGTGAAAATCAAAGGATTAGATTAGCCCGGCGGCCCCGAGTCCCCCAAGCGAATAGGGGGGGCGGCCGAGGCCCCTTCTTTGGGGGTCCGGGCAAAAACCCTCAAGTTCCCCGATCAAGGTCCGATGGTTGCGGCGGGCATCGCAGCCCGATGGAGGCGGTCCGTGAGCAGGCGGTTCAAGGTCGGATACCACGTTTACCTGGCGGCGTTCGCGAAGAGCAAACCGCTCGCGCCCGGGCTCCTCGAGCTCGTGCGGCCCTTCGTCTCGGCGCAGGTCGTGACGCGCGCGGCGGCGCCGGCGGCGTTTGCGGCGCCGGGGCTCAAGGCGGCGGATGACCCGGCGGATGCGCTGCGGCCACCGGCCGAAGGCGGCGCCGCGCGCGACGGGCTGCGCGCCTTCGTGGCGGCCGCCGGAATCTGCTGGCAGGTGCGCGCCGAGGTCGACCATGAGGATCTGACCCCGCTGCAGGCGGCGATGGGTTACGTCGCCGCCTTGCTCGGGAGCTACGGCGAGCGCGAGGCCGTCGTCGTCGACGCGGCGAACGGCATCGCCTATGCGGCCGGGGAGTTCGGCGCGATGGCCGACGAGCTCAACGAGAACGGCGGGCACGAGGTGCGCGGCGCGGTCGCGGTCGGGCGCGAGGAGCGGGGGGCGCTCGTCCGGCTGACGACCTGCGGGATGAGCAAGTATGGGCAGCAGGACTTCCGCCTCGAGTGCGCGGCGCGCGATGAGCCGATGTTGACGCATTACCTTTACGACAATCTTTGCTCCCATGCGGCGCTGGACGCGATGATCGGCGACGGGCAGACGCTGCAATACGAACCCGGCGTGCCGGACGCCCGGCTCTTTTTCGCGGTGGATCCCGACGATGCCGGGATCCTGCGGGTGAGCGACTGCGCGGTCGGCGAAAAGAAGGCGGCCGACGGGCTCGAGCGGCTGATCAGCGTCTTTCGGCCGGTTTGGCTGGCGACGTTTCCGGACGACGACGGGGCCGTTCCGGTCGAAGTCCAGGGGTCGCCCGCGGAAGCGCCGATCGTCTTCGCGCCGGTGATCTCGAAGCCCGTGGAAAATCCGGCGGTCATGTCGGCGGTGATCGCGGCGCCGGTGCCGCCGGCGGCGCCAGCGACCACAGCGGAAACGGCGTCCGAATCGCCGCCGCCAGCGACCGCGTCTGCTCCGGCGCCAGAGCCGGTGCCGCCGGCGCAAGGGTCGGTACCGCCGACGCCCGCGCTCGCTTCGGCCCCGGAGCCGACGGTCGCCGCACCCGCCGTTCCGGTGGGCGCCGTCCCGCCGCCCGCACCGCCCGTCGCCGCGGCGCCCGCGCTCCCCGGACCCCCGTCCGGTGCCCCGATGTTCATCCCCCCTCCCCCGCCGCCGCGGCTCTCCGCGGTTCACGGGCTGCCGCCGCCGCCCAATGTGCCGCGCGTCGACCCGGCGCTCGAGGAGATCGCCGCGGGCAAGGGCGCCGCCTATCGCCAGGACCTGGCCGTCGCCGGGGAGCTGCTCCAAAAGAACGCCGATCACCCGCTCTTCGACGCCGAGGCGCAGCACCTGCTCGGTTGCGTGCACCACTACCGGGACCCGCCGGACTACAAGGCCGCCCAGGAGTGGTTCGCGAAGGCCGCCACCCGCGGGCACGCGGCCGCGATGTTCAACCTCGCGCGCATGCACGAGGTCGGCCGCGGCGTGCCGGTCGACCTGGCGGCGGCACTCCGCTGGTACGACCGCGCGACCTTGGGCGGCGACCTCGACGCCTGCTATAACTTGGCCTACGCCTTTTTTCACGGGACATCGTGGCCGCAGGATCAGAAGAAGGCCTACGGCCTCTTCCTCCGCGCCGGCGAGGCCGGGCACCCGTCGGCGCAGTTCAGCCTCGGGCTGATGCTCTACAACGGGTCCGGGGTGACGGCGAGCGAGGCCGAGGC
>JAYVWD010000212.1:0-10358 GCA_043786345.1 Pseudomonadota bacterium | reverse complement strand
CCGCCAGCTCGGGCGCGGCCTGCAACCAGGGCGAGATGTCCTGGGACGCGAGCTACGTCTACGTTTGCATCGCGACGAACACCTAGGCGCGGGCCATCCTGACGGGCTGGTAAAAATTCCCCGCGCCGTACGGGACCCGGTCAGGGCTTGAAGAAGGACTCGGGCGCCGTGATCTCGTAGGTCTTCGCGATCCGCGCCTGCGCCGCCGCCAGCCCGTCCATCGCCAGGATCGCCTCGCCGCCCTCGCGCACGAAGTGGATGCGCGCGAACTGCTTGCCGTTCCGCGTCACCGGGTGCCGGAGCGCCTCGGCCAGCGAGGCCATGGACGTCACCTTGAGGCCGTTCACGGTGTCCACGACCTGCTGCTTCAAGTCGTTCAGGCCGCGGTTGTACTCGTCGGCGAGCACGCGGTTGAGGAAGATGAAGCGCCGGTTCGGGTCGTCGTCGGGCTTGTTCTCGAAGATGTAGGTGTACATCAGGTCGAGCGGCGCCAGGTCTTCCCATTCGCGGCCCCACTGCTTGAGGTAGGGGCGGCTCAGCTCCTGGAAGAGGAAGCCCCCGACGATCAGGTGGGGCTCGGGCCGGCCGTACCGGTGGATGACGACGGGGTAACGGTTCGAGTCGAAGCGGTCGAGCTTGCCCTCGACGACGAGCTCCTTGCCGTCGCGCAGGATCCTGACCTTGAGCTTGTCGCCGGACACATGCTTGTTGAGCAGGTACCGGAAATGGATCTTGCCCCACTTCGGGTGGTCGTAGAAGCCGAGCTCCGAGATCTGGACGCCGTCCACCTCGAGGATGATGTCGTCCTCTTTCAGGATGCCGGTGAAGCTCGAGCCCTTGGAGACGAGCGAGACGCGCACGCCGTGGTCGTACTTGTCGGCATGCAGGAGCTTCCGCATGTCGGGCGAGACGAGCGGCGCGAGCGCGATGCCCATCGAGGGGAAGCCCCGGTAGTCGCCGTCGGCGCTGTCGGCGATGAAGTGCCGGATGATGGACGCGGGGATCGCGTAGACATAGTTGGCGTCCTGGCCGCTCGCCAGCGCGGCGAGCTTGCCGCCCTCGAAGACCGGCTCGGACCAGCCGAGGCCCGACTGCTGGACCTTGAGGAGGTAGGCGGCGAGGTTGTAAAGGCTCGTCACGGCGGCGTAAATGCCGACCTCCTGGAGGCTCGCCTGCATGCGCATGAGCTGGTAGGCGTCGCGCGCCTTGTAGATGTCGACCTTGTCGTTGATGGCGAGGTCGTCGCCGATCGGCGCCGGGCGGAGCTTCTCCAACGTGTCACCCGCGACCGGCTTAAGCAGCGCGAGGTTGACCTCGTAGTCGACGAAGAGCGGGATGAGCTCCGTCTTGCGCGTCGAGCCGAACTTCTGGAGCTCGATGAAGGCGGCGTCGCCGACGGCATAGGCGGTCGTCAGGATGCGGTTGCCGTCGACGACGACGCCGAGGTGCGTCTGCTGCTCGACCTCCTCGAACTGCCAGGGCGAGGTCGGGTCGACGGACTTCTTCGACACGAGGACGCGGACGACCGAGTCCTCGATGCGCGGCGGCACGGGCAGCGTCTGGACGAGGGGCGAAGGCGCGACCGGCGCGCCGTTCTGGCCGAGCGCGGGCGCGGCGAGCAGAAGGGAAAGGATCAGGGCGAGGGCCTTGCTCATTTGGCGGCCTCCGTTCCGATGGCGCCATCGATCTCGGGCCCAGCCAGCCAACGGTCCGGATTCACGCCGTATTTCTCGTTGATCGTCGCATTGTGCCCGGCCACGGCCTGACGCGACAGCACGAGCGGGTCCTCGCTGCCGAAGAAGTCGAAGACGGCGAACTCGTCCGGGTCCTTTTCGACGCGGGCGATGAAGTCTTCGAGCGAGGTGACGCGGTGCCCGTCGACCGCGGTGACGATGCTGTAGGTGTCGCCCGTGGCATAGGCGTTCACGGCGTCGGGCAGGCGCTTCGACAGGACGACGACGTCGTGCAGGTCGGCGGTCACGGGGTCGAACTCCGAGTAATAGTCGAAGAAGCGCAGGCCGAGCGGCGCTTCCTTGTACCAGCGCTCGCCCCAGGTCTTGAGGTAGCTGCGCGTGAGCGTCGTGAAGACGAGCCCGCCCCAGACGTAGTACTTCGCATGCTTCGCATAGACGAGGGACGGCAGGTGGTGCGCCACCGCGGGCTTGATGTCGACGGACACGGTCTCGACCTTGCCGTCGCGCGAGAGCTTGAACGTGCAGGCGTCGCCCATCTGCTTCAGGTCGAAGAGCGTGCGGAAGTCGACGCGCTCACCGGCGAAGATCACCTTGCCGTCGACGCCGATTGGCTGGCCCTCGATTTCAAGAAGAATATCGCCCGCTTGAATCTTACCCGCGGTCGGCGCCCAGCCGGCGACGAAAGTGACCTGAATGCCGCCATCCTTCTCGGTAAGGCCGTGGAACGCCATCATCGACGGGTTCAACATCGTCCACTCGGCGGTCGTCAACCCGTCCTCGGGGTGGCCGTCGTATTTGCCGTCCTCGATGTCCTTGAGGAAGCGCTGGATGACCGGCGTCGGGATGATGTAGCCGGTGTTTTCCGCGCGCGTGTAAGTCTGGAAGGCGACGCCGACGACGGTTGAGCCCTGTACGACGGGACCCCCGCTGTTGCCCGGGTTGATGGCGCTGTCGACCTGGACCAGGATGTGGTTGGAGTTGCCCGAGTGCACGTAGTGCCGGTAGCTGATGCGCGAGACGACGCCCTCCGTGACGGACACCTGCTCGCCGCCCATCGGAAAGCCGATCACCGACACCGGCGAGCGCAGCTTCGGCAGGGACCCGAAGCTCATCGGCGTCGAATCCTTGAAGATGGACTTGTCGTCCACCTCGAGGATCGCCAGGTCGCAGTCGTGGCCGACGAACTTCACCCGCGCCGGCACGGGCTTGCTGGCGCCGTCGCGCAGGACGGTGATGAAGGTGGCGTCGGCGATGACGTGGGCATTGGTCATGATCAGGTCGTCACCGATGTAGAAGCCGGTGCCGGAGCTGCCGCTCGGGGCCTGGCGCTTCCACGGGTCCGTGAAGTTGGGGTCGCTCGAGGAGACGTGGATCTTGAAGACGGCGGAGCGCAGCACCGAGAGGTTCGCGGCGCGCGCTTCGCTGCCGGCGGCGGCGAGCACGACGAGGGAGAGGAATAGGTGGCGGAGCAGGAGCATCGCAGTCCTTGCGCGGTGAGCTGGCTCGAAGCCCGTCATCAACGGGATCCGAAGAGGCGGTGCCACTCGGGGAGCGAGCCGGCACGGAGGTAGGGGTTCAGACGCCGCACGTCCTCGAGCGGCGCCGAGGGGAGCGCGTCGTAGTTGTGGCCAGGATAGAGGATCGTATCGTTGGGAAGCTTCCCGAGCTTGTTGGCGAGGCTGTCGTGGAGCTGCGCGGAGTTGCCGCCGGGCAGATCGACGCGGCCGCAACCGGTGATGAAGAGAGTGTCGCCGGCCACCAATGAGTTTTCGCAAAGAAAGCACTGGCTGCCGGGCGTGTGGCCGGGCGTGTGGATCATCGTGAGCTCGGGGCCGCCCTCGACGCCGAGGGGGAGCTTGTCGCCGCTCCGACAGCCGCGGATGTCGGTCCGGCTCAGGCCCGTGACCTTGACGATGCCCTCGACCTCGTCGACGTGCGCATATACGGGGACCTTCGCCCGGGCGGAGAGCTCGGCGACGCCCTCGATGTCGTGGCCCCAGAGGTGCCCGCCACAGTGGTCCGGGTGGTAGTGCGTGACGAGGGCGCCCGCGAGCGTCATCCCGTCCTTCTGGACTTCATCCATGACGGCGCCGATGTCCCATGCCGGGTCGACGGCATAGCAGCGCTTCGCCGCCAGGCTGCCGAGCAGGTAGACGAAGTTCTCCATCGGCCCGAGGCGCAACTGTTTCAAATAAAGGTCCGACATAACCGGCATTTTATCCGGTTTCCCAGGACCTCACAAGGGCCTATCCGCGGCCCCTGGGGCTGCCGAACGCTCGATCGTCAAATCCACACGGGGCTGCCGAACGCCCGTTGGTCAAAACCTCAGGGCTGCTTGATGAAGGCGACGATTCTGGTGATGCTGTCGTCGCTCACGCCGGTGAGCACCGGATCGTGCGTCTTGTTCTCGAGCTTGGTCGTGCTCAAGGCCTTCACCCGGGGCTCGGCGTCGACGAACTGCATCGCCTGGGAGAGGTTGCTCGTCGTCGAGTGGCACTGGGCCCCTTCGCAGTTGGCCTTCAGAATGGGCTGGATGTCGGCGAACTTGAGGTTCGTCTGGCCGGTCACGGCGCCGCCCGTCTCGGTGCCCGCGACCTTGAGGTCCGCCGTCTTCACCGCCGTGCAACCCGTGCGGCCATTGTGGCCGGTGTCGGTCGCGATCACGCTCGAGACGAAGATCGTCTTGTATTTGATGAAGTTATCGCCGATCTGCCCCATGTGGAAAGTGTACTTCCCGGTGGCGTCCACGGAGCAATGGTAGAGGGTGTATTTGTCGGTCTTGTTCTGCTCGATGCGCTGCTTGATCAGGCCTTCCATGGTCGGAAAGCGCGCGTAGATCTCCGGCTCGGTGCAGCACCAGTCGGTGAGGGGGTCGCCGCAGACCGCCGGGTCCTTGCCGCTGTTGACGACGGCGATCCACGCCTTGCCGGATTGCTCGCATTGCTCGAGGGTCTTGGAGAGCGGCAGCAGGGTGGCGGTCGGCGTCACGGTGCCGTCGTCGCCGCCGACGGTGTCGGCGGAGCCGGTGGCGGGCGGATTCGTGCCGACGCCGTTGACGCCGGCAGGCGAGGCCGGCGTGCCGTTCGCTCCGTTGGCGCCGTTGGTCGCCGGAGGCGCGACCGCGCCGCCGGTCTGGTCGGGACGGGTCCCGTCCGCGGCTTTGCCGGTCGACCATTCGCGCGTCTCGCCGCCCTTGCCGCAGGCCAGGACGACGAGGAAGCCGAAGAGGACGAGTCCTTTGAAGCGCATGGCTTTGAGGCTCCGGGCCTTGAGGGGATGGCGGTACGATCTCTGAGGAGTCTTATCGGCCGCTTAGGGCGGATTATTGAGGCGAGTTGGATTTTTTAATAAATGCAGCTGGTTGAAGACTGTACTTGGCGGGTCCCGGCGATTTTGCTAGAAGTTTCAGTCTCGCAAGACCTAGGAGTTGTACCGTGGCCAAGAAGCAGAACCGCGAACTCATCAGACTCGTGTCCACCGCGGACACCGGTTACTTTTATACGACGCGCCGCAAAAAAGGCCGCGACAAGCTCGAGCTCAAGAAGTTCGACCCGGTCGTCAAAAAGCATGTGCTGTTCAAAGAAGCCAAAATCAAATAATTTTTTGTTTGGTTTCTGCGTCAGAGATTAGCTCAGGTCGTCCTGAGCTATTTCTGTTTATTTAGTCGGTGCAGCCGCGACTCATCGCGGCGCGCCGCTCGTCAGGGATGAACCATATCCTCCGGACGGACGAACTTGTCAAAGTCCTCCGCCGACACCAAACCCAACTTCAGCGCCGCCTCTTTCAGCGAAAGATTCTCCGCATACGCAGTCTTCGCGACCTTGGCGGCGTTGTCATAGCCAATCACTTGATTGAGGGCCGTGACGAGCATCAGCGAATTATCGACATGCCGTTTGATCACCGTCAAATTGGGCTCGATGCCAACGACACAATTGTGGTTGAAGGAATTCATGGCGTCCGCCAGCAGGCGGCCGGACTCCAGCAGGTTGTGGATCATCACCGGCTTGAAGACGTTGAGCTCGAAGTGGCCGTTGCTGCCGGCGATGCCGATGGTGACGTCGTTGCCCATGACCTGCGCGGCGACCATCGTCAGCGCCTCGCACTGCGTCGGGTTCACCTTGCCGGGCATGATCGAGCTGCCGGGCTCGTTGGCGGGGAGGACGAGCTCGCCGATGCCGCTGCGGGGGCCGGAGCCCAGCAGGCGGATGTCGTTCGCGATCTTCATGCAGGAGACGGCGAGGAGCTTCAAGGAGCCGCTGGCCGAGACGATGGCGTCGTGGGCGGCGAGGGCGGCGAATTTGTTGGGGGCGGTGCGGAACGGCAAGCCGGTGAGCTCCGCGACCTTCGCGGCGACCTTCGCCGCATATTGCGGGTGGGTGTTGAGGCCGGTGCCGACGGCGCTGCCGCCGAGGGCGAGCTCGTAGAGCCCGTCGAGGGCTTCGTTGACGCGCTTCTCGCCGAGCGCGAGCTGGGCCGCATAGCCCGAGAACTCCTGGCCCAGGGTCAACGGCGTCGCATCCATCAGGTGCGTGCGGCCGATCTTGACGATGCCCTTGAACTGCTCGGACTTCTGCTCCAGGGCCTGGCGCAGCGCTTTGAGCTCCGGTAGCAGCTTTTCCCGGAAATCGGAGGCGGCGGCGACGTGCATGAACGTCGGGAAGGCATCGTTCGACGACTGCGACATGTTCACGTGGTCGTTCGGGTGGATGCCGCCCTTCCCCGAAATCTCGCCGCTGCTGAGCTCGTTGGCGCGGCCCGCGATGACCTCGTTGGCGTTCATATTGCTCTGGGTGCCGCTGCCGGTCTGCCAGACGACGAGGGGGAAATGCTCGTCGAGCCGGCCCGCGATGACCTCGTCGGCGGCCTTGACTATCAGGTCGGCCTTGTCCTTCGGGAGCTTGCCGAGGTCGAGGTTGGTGAGCGCCGCGGCCTTTTTCACCAGGCCCATGGCCTTGATCATGCCGCGCGAGAAGCGGTGGCCGCCGATCTTGAAGTTCTGCAGCGAGCGCTGGGTCTGGGCACCCCAGTAGCGGTCCGCCGGCACCTCGATCTTACCGAGGGAATCGGATTCGATGCGCATCTTCGTCACGGGGGTCCTCCTTGTTCGGGTTTCTTGAAGGCGAGCACCTTGCCGCCGTCGTCGCGGGATCCCGCCTCGGGCGGCGCCGCCAGGGCGGTCGGGGCGGGGCGGATTTCCGCGGCCAGTTCCGCGGCGCGGGCGACGTACTCGGCGTAAAAATAGACGAGCGGAACGAGGTAGAGCAACGCCGCCAGCAGGTTGAGGACGAGCGCGACGGCCACCACGGGCAGGCCGAACTCGGCCTGCGCGAGGCCCGCGAGCGGATCGCCGCCGAAGTCGAGCGCCGTCGGCACGATCATCAGAAGCAGCGCGTTGACCGCCAGATTCCGGCGGCGCGGCCGCGCCAGGTCGATGCTGCGGAAGCGCGCCGTCGGCGCCTCGAGGCCCTCGAGCACGGTCGTCGCGTCGATGAACGCATACCGGCTCGCGACGTAGACCGCCGGGGCCGCGAAGGGCAGGAGCAAAAACAGGCCGTGCCGCTCGAGCCAGGCGAAGCCGCCGGCCCCGACCTCCTGGAGCCCCAACGCGGCCCCGCCGTGCGTCGCGACCCGGACGAGGGCGAAGACCGCGAAGGCCGCCAGCATCGGCAGGACCGCCCAGAAGAGGAATACCACCGAGATGATGATGTAGCTCGTGAGCAGCCGCCCGAAGGCCCGCGCCGCGACGCCGAACGCCTCCATGAACGGGACGCGCATGCCGGCATGGGCCTGCTGGAGCAGGTAGATCATGGCGCCGTTGGTCAGCGGCGCGAGCAGGCCGCCGATCAGCCCGAAGAGGGTGTCGGCGGCGTCGGCGGGCAGCGCGCCCGCGGCGATGACGCCCTTGTAGACGGCGAAAAAGGGGCCGTAGACGAGCAGCGTCAGGACCGCGAGCGGGCGTCCGTGCGCGCGGAGGAGTCCCCAGGTGGCCCGGAGCGGCGTCGACGAAGTCATCATACGAAATTCTTAAAGGTTTCCGGCCGCGAAAGCACCTCAATTTTGTGGTACGAGGGAGGGGTCAAACCGCTTTCTGGATACGGAGCGACGGTGAAGAGACTCCTCCTGGCGGCCGCGGCCGCCGCCCTCCTCGGCGCCGCCAAGGCCCCGGTCAAAATTTATGACGAAGCCCTGGCGCTCGCGCAGAAGGAGTTCGTCGGCACCAAGCCGCGGGCCGGCTGGGACAAGGCGGTCCAGGACGGGCGCCGGTCCCTCGCGGGCAAGCCTGACGACGCCGCCACGGAGGCTGCCGTCAACGCGGCCCTGGCGACGCTCGGGGCCGGAAAGGCCTTCTTCCTGAGCGACGCCGACCAGGAGTTCTGGGCCCTCAAATCGTTCTTTTCGGGCGACCTCGAGGGCTTCCGCTTCCGCCAGACGGGCGCCTGGTTCGAGCAGCGCGGGCGGCGCTGGTTCGTCCGCAACGCGCTCCCGGGATCGCCGGCGGCGGACGCCGGGCTCAAGCGCGGGGACGAAATCCTCGCGGTCGACGGCCGGGCGCTCGAGCCGGTGCGCTCGTTCTCGCGGCTGCGGCCCAAAGACCGGGCCCGGATCACCTACAAAAGGCTCGCCTGGGACGAGCCCGCGACCCTGGACCTCGGCACGCGCGTCGAAAGCCTGCAGGAATCGCTGCTCCGCGCCATGGAGGTGAGCCGCCACGTCTATGACTTTGGGCAGCTCAAGGTCGGTTACGTCTGGCTGCCGGCGGCCACGCATCCCGGCTTCCGGCGGGAGCTCGAGAAAGCCGCCGAGGCCTTCGCCCGCGGCACCGACGCCATGGTGCTCGACCTGCGCGACGGCTTCGGCGGCGCGGATCTGACGTATCTGGAGCCCTTTTTTGACGGCAGCCAGAAGGCGCTCTATGCGAAGCCGCTCGTCGCGCTCGTGGACGGCAACACGCGCGGCGGCAGGGAATGGCTCGCGTGGCTCCTCAAGCGGCGCGGGCGCGCGCAGCTCGTGGGCGAGACGACGGCCGGCGCCTTCCGCGCCGGAAAAGTCCTGGACGTCGAGCCGGGCCGGTTCCTGCTCTACCTCGCGGTGGCCGACGCCACGGCGGTGCCAGGGCCCGAGCCGGAAGGCAAAGGCGTCGAGCCGGACCTGGCGGTGGCGCGCGGGCTCATGTACGCGGCGGGCTCCGACGAGCCCCTCGGCGCGGCGCTCAAGGCCGCGTTGGCGGCGGCGAAAGGCGGCTGATTCCGGTCACTTCGCCGCGCGGCGGACGGCCTCGAGGAAGGCGACGATGCGCTGGGCGTTGGCGCCGAAATCGCCCTTGCCGACGCGGGAGCGCGAGCGCATCTGGACGACGCTACCGCTGCCCTGCGGGAAGACCACGACGACGATGTCGTCCTTGAAGCCGAGGCCCGACGTGCGCGCGACCGCGCGGAGCCGGCGCGCCTTCGCGTCGGCGGCCTCGACGGTCCAGCCCGTCATGGTCCCGGCCGCGGCCGTGATCGCGGCGAACGCGGCGTCGGCCGAGGCCGCGAGCGCCAGCGGCTGGACCTCCGGATAAAGTCTTTTTTGTTTAGGAGCGAAGGCTTCGCGCGGGTACGGCGGGATGCCGTCGCCCAGATCCGGCGCCGCCTCGGGCACGGTCGTGACGTCGTTGATGAAGCGGTCGAAAAAGCGGGCGGTCATGGTGGGGCCTCCAGGAGCGTTCAGCGCGGGACGCCGCGGCCAACGGGACTCTGCCGCCCAGCCTACCCTATTCGGCTTGGGCTGGGCCTGCCTCAGTTCTCGTGGCGGCCCTGCCATTCGAAGAGCTGGAGCTGCTTCGTCAGGTCGGGCCCGGGGCCGCCGGGCGGCATCGGGTTGTTCGGCGTGCGCAGGACGCGCTCGAGCGCCTTGTCGCCGAAGGTGGGAGCGCCCAGGCCGTTCGGGGTCCAGACCTCCCAAACGAAGTAGGCGGCGCGAGTGCCGGCGGTGTCGTGGCAGGGCGAGCAGTTCGTGCCGAGCCCGAGCAGAGCCTTGATGTCGGCATTGTAGGTGTAAATCTGGTCGGCGAGGCCGATCACCTGCCGCGACTGGGCGATGCCCATGCCGCCGTTGCCGTCGGTGACCGTGATGCGGATCTTGTAGGCGATGCCGTTGGCCGGCCTGTCGGCGACCAGCGGGTCCCAATGAAAGGTCGTGGGGGACGCGGCGTTCGCGACGACGTCGATGAGGGTGTCGCCGTTCACATATTGGATCTTCGCGGTCAAGGTGTCCGCGACGTCCACGTCGTCGGCGTTGAAGGCGATGTCGGCGGGGAACGTGAAGGCCCGGCTCGCGGCGTCGGTGCCGTTCCAGGCGGGGCTCAAGGTGATCGTCGGGTTGTGGTTGCCGGCGCCCGCATGGTTGACGAGAACCGTGCCGGCCGAGTGCGCCGCGGCGGTCTTGCCGCCGGTTTTGACGACGATGTAAACAAAGTAGGTACCAGAGGCGACCGCCGCGGTGTTCCAATCGAAGGTCGCCTCGGTGGCGGGGCGGTTTTCGACGATGACCTGGTCCACGGCCGTGTCGGTCGCATTGGCTTCGTAGTAGGCGCTCCACTTCGAGGTGGCGGTCGTGTTTTCGAAGGCGGCTTCGACGCGAAAGACCTCGGCGGCATCCGTCGCCATGAATTCGAGCGCCGGC
>JAYVWD010000211.1:0-5423 GCA_043786345.1 Pseudomonadota bacterium | reverse complement strand
GTCTTCCACGCGGAAGACGACGGCCATCTGCGCCACCACGTCGTCCTGAGCCCGATCTACTACGCCGTCCGCGCCCCCGACTGAAGGCGGCGTCCGCCGCCGGCGGAAAGCCCACGAATTCCCCGCACATTTCGCCGCTTTCGGCGCCACCCGCCAAAAACCGCGGATAACGGGCAAATCCTGCCCGTTATCCGCGCCCCTCCCCCTTGCTACAATTGGCATAAGACCCCGCTCCGCCTTTCTCCCATTCCCCGTCCCCCTGCTGCACCCCTATTTCTGGAGGACCACGTGGCCCGGCCACGCCTGCTCAAACACGCCGTTATCGCGCCATGCCTCGTCGGCTTGGCGGGCGTCGTCGCGTTTGGCCTGACGTTCGCGGCGCGGAAGTCCTTCGCCGTGGTCAAGCCGCGCCAGATCGTCGAGGTCGAGGATCCGCTCTTTCCGAAGCCCGCCGTCGTGCGGAAGCAGGTCCGGTTCTGGGAGCGCGTCTTCTACAAGTGGCCGTCCACCACCGTCGTCGTGCACGAGTCGGGCGACACCGACCACATCATCGACGTCATCGACTACAAGATGTTCGCCGAGCGCGAGAACAAGGACCTGCCCGTCTCGCGCAAAGACCGGGACGACGTCACCTCGAAGTACCTGAAGCGCTATACCAAGGCCGCCGAGCGGTTCGCCGCGGAAGGCGAGCGGGCGCTGCAATACGGCGCGATCGAGCGCCGCCTCTACGCCGTCTACCAGCGCGATCCCGTCGGGCTCAAGCGCCTCTATGACGGCGACTTGAAGCTCCGCGCGCAGACGGGCCTCGCCGACGACTTCCTGCGGGCCGCGGCCAGCGCCCAGGCCTACCTGCCCTATATGGAACGGGTCTTCAGCCAGTACGGCGTCCCGACGCGGCTCTCGCGCCTCCCCTTCGTCGAGTCGATGTTCAACCTCAAGGCGCGCTCGAAGGTCGGCGCCTCGGGGATCTGGCAGTTCATGCCCGACACCGCCCGCAACTACATCTACGTCGATGCCTTGGTGGACGAGCGCAATTCGCCGATCAAGGCGACGCGCGCCGCCGCCCAGTTCCTCCTCGAGAACTTCCGCGAGCTCAAGAGCTGGCCGCTCGCGATCACGGCTTACAACCACGGCCGCCTCGGCATGTCGAACGCGGTGAAGAAGGTCGGCACGAGCGACGTCGGCGAGATCATCAAACGCTACGAATCGCCGTCCTACGGCTTCGCCAGCAAGAACTTCTACGCGGAATTCCTCGCCGCCGTGAACACCTTCGAGCGCCTTTCGCGCGACGGCCGCCTGCCCGGCCGCGACGCCCTGCCCGAGACCGAGGCGATCGTCCTGGAGCAGCAGTTCTCGCTCGCGGACCTGATGAAGAACACGCCGATGACCCACGAGCTCCTCGAGCAATACAACCCTTGCCTGCTCGAGACCACCTTCACGAAGAACATGGCGAAGCCCCTCCCCCGCTTCTACGAGCTGCGCGTCCCCCGCAACCTGGCGCGCGTGATCAAGACGTCGCTCATCGTGCTCGGCAAGAAGAAGAAAGACTACGCGAGGAGATAATGCGTATGGTTCGCGACATTTTGCTCCTCGCCCTCCTGGCGGCCGCGCCGGCGGCGCGCGCCCAGGACGAAGCCGCGGCCCACGTCGACTCCGTGCTCGACCGGCTCGAGAAGCGCCTGCTCGACCAGGAAAGCGACGGCCTCACCTTCGGCGAGAAGACCAACCCCGGGTCCCTCGACGGCAACGGCGAGCCCACCACGAAGTACGAGTTCAGCAAGCGCCAGAAGGTCGGCGGCAGCACCGCGGCCCAGGAAAGCCTGAAGTCGCTCGGCACCGCCGTCGCCGAGCTCGAGGCCCAGGTCGACCAGTTCGCCGCCAACGTGCAGAAGACCAAGCAGTCGATCCTCGACGACGCCCACATCGACAACTTCATCACCTTCGAGGCCCACCTCGCCGACACCGACGCCGCGGCGATCACGGCGATCGTCGTGAAGCTCGACGGCTTCGGCGTCTATGAGCTGAAAGAGGCCTCGGGCATCTGGATGCCGGCGCGCCTGGTCCCCCTCTACGCCGGCCCCCTCAAGCCGGGCAACCACCGCATCGACCTCGAGGCACGCATCGTCGTGAAGCCCAAGAAGGCGCTGCCGATGAACGGCGACGTCTACCGCTTCGTCAACAAGTCCTTCGACGTCGCCGTCCCCGGCGGCACGCGCACGACCCGCTACGTGATCTCGATCACGCCGCCGGAAAAACCCGAGGGCAAGGCCGACGCCACCATGAAGGAGGCGACGTGACGCGACTTCGCCTTTGGAATCCAAGGCTTTTGGTCCTCGTGCTCGCCGCCGGCGGCATCCCGCTGTTCTTCGGCGTTTCCGGCGAATCCCCCGCGGTTCGTGACCCCGAGACCGAGATCGCGGCCTCCCGCGCCGACCTCGACTCCATCCTCCGGCGGCTCGAGGCCGGCCGCGAGGAGTCGCGCCGGCCGGGCTTAGGGCCCCAGACCGCCGCCGCCGACCGCGCCCTCTACAACGCGAGAGAGCTGTTCGAGCGCCGCGAGTGGCTCTCCGTCATCAGAGAGCTCAACGCCTACCTCAACCTGTCGCAGGTCCCCGAGCTCAAGCCCTACCTCAACGCCCAATACATGCTCGGCCGCAGCTACGAGGAGGCCGGCTACTCGAACAAGGCCCTGCGCGCCTACTTCCGCTACCTCGCCTCCTTCCTCACATGCAAGGACGGCAACCACGACGAGCTGCTCGACGTGCTGCGCCGCATGCTCCCGATCGCGGCCAAGGACTCGTCCACCACCAACCAGCTCAACGAGCTGCTCGCGTCCGTCACGAACTTGGACTTCCCCGCGTCCGTGCGCCCCGCGATCTTCTTCGCCGCCGCGAAGGCCGCCGCCACCAACGGCAACGCCGGCCTCGCCACCCGCTTCGACGACGTCGTGGTCGACGGCGCCGGGACCAAGACCCTCAAGGCGCGCGGCCTTTACCTGCGCGCCCTGCTCGCCCTCGGCGCCAAGGACTACGACCGCGCCGAAGACGTCCTCGGCGAGGTCATCCTGGCCGCCGGCGACCAGGACCTCCTCACGCGCGACCTGGCCCGCCTGGCGCTCGGGCGCCTCGCCGTCAAACGGAAGAAGCACGAGACCGCCCTCAAGTATTACACCTCGATCGGCGACGATTCGCCGTCCTTCAAGGACGCGCTGTTCGAGTCGGTCTACATCCACCTGGAATTGAAGCAGGACGGCGAGGCCCGCACCAAGGCCCTGCAGTTCGTCGCGCGCTTCCCCGACGAGCCCGTCACGTTCCAGATCAAGACCCTCCTCGCCTACCTCGACCTGCGCGCCGGCGACCTGGACAGCGCCCAGGCGAGCGTCGAGGCCGCCGACAAAAACCTGGCGAGCATCAGCAGCTTCATGGGCCAGAAGCTCCGCGGGAAAGGCCGCCTCGACCACGACACGCTCACCGAGTTCAACGCCCTGAGCGACGGCCACCTCCAGCAGATCCCGACGGTTTCCGCCGGACTACAGCTCTTTTCGCGGTTGGGCGAGGCCGCCCGCCACCTGGCCGACGCCCGCGGCGAGCTGCGCAACGTGGTGTTCACGATCGGCCGCGTCCAGCTCGACCAGCTCCGCCCCCAGTGGGTGAACCGCGCCGAGCAGCTCGCCCTCCTCGGCGACGAGGTCCTGAAGGTCGGCCACCGCCTCGCCGGCGCCGAGCGCAACCTCTACAAGCCGCGCCTGGACCCCGTCGACTGGCAGGCGCTCACGGCGTCCGAGGAGCGCCGCACCCGCCTCCTCACGCCCCAGGCCGACCTGCGCCGCCGGATGCACTACTGGCCCGCGTACGCGAGCATGATGGACCTCAACAACGACGTCGGCGCCACCGACCGCAAGCTCAAGACGGCCCGCGCCGAGATCGCCGCCTCGCGCTACCTGCTCCAGGAAAAACCCGAGGACGCCCGCCAGAACCGCCTTTCGGAGCTGGAGGCGACCGCCGACCGCTTGGACAAAACGCTCGCCAAAGGCCTGGAGCTCCTGCGCAAAAAGAAGGTCGAGGAGCTGCTCGACCAGGCCCCGCACCGCGCCGCCAAGAAGTTCCTGTCGCAATACGCCGTCGCCCTCCACGACGAGTCCGAGATCATCAAAAAGGCCCGCGACGGCGCCCGCGACACGGCCCAGCGCCTGCTCGCCGAGGACGCCGGAAGCGCCTGGAAACGCTGGCAATTCGTCGCCACCGAGCTCTTCCAGGAGCTCGACGGCCTGGACGCCGAGGTGAAAACCGGCCTGACCTCCATGCTCACCGACATCGAGAAGCACGAGGCCGAGTACGACCGCCTCGGCGCAAGCCTCGCCGACGTGACGCAACGCCTCGAGTCCGAGCTTGGGCTCTCGCTCGCCTCCATCGTCGACCAATACAGCGGCGCGATCGATCAGCACATGGCCCGCCACAAGAAGTGGCGTGCCGACATGGAATGGCTCCGCTTTCAAGGCAAGGTCCAGGACGAGGGCAAGCTCAGCGCGCGGTTCAACCTGGAACAACAGATCCTCAAGGACAACCTGACGGATCTCGAGCAAGGAGTGCTGTGGTCATGGCCCAAGTGAGCCGAATCCTCCTCGTCGCCGCCGCCGTCCTCATGCTGGGCGCCGGCCCCGAAACGCCGCCCGAGCTGGTGAATGCTGCGGCCATCGACGCGTTCAAACAGTATTGGAGCGCCTTCGACGAGCACGAGGAAAAGCTCACGAAGGAAGGCATCCGGAGATTCAAGGAATCCTGGGACGACGTGAAGAAGGTCTACCAGGAGAAGAAGGCGGCGGTCTCGACCGCCGAGCTCGAGACCCTGACGCGCGCCGCGGACAAATACCGCACGCACCTCGAGCAGCACACCGACGCCGAAAACCGGCCGTTCGTGATGATGAACCTCGCCCAGATCCAGAACCTGATCGGCGACCACCTCGCCAAAAACGACCCCAACGCCGGCACCTTCGCCAAGAGCGAGGCGCTGGCCCTGCTCAAGGACATCGAGGAAAAATACCCGACCTTCGCCTACCGCGAGCCGGCGCTCTACCTGCGCGCGATCGTCCTCGAGTCGCTGGACCGCCAGGACGAAGCGCTCGGCGCCTGGACCGCGCTCGCGGCCACCGCCCGCACTTCGATCCACGGCGTCCACGCCCGCGTCGCCCTCGGCGACCACCTGTTCATGCGCGAGCGCGCCGCCGAGGCGATGAAGGCTTACGAAAAAGCCCTCGAGCTCCTGCCCGACGTCCAGGCCGACGACCCCGAGTACGAGCGGCTCCGCATCAACTACCGCCTCGCCTGGGCCGCCTACCGCGCCGCCGAGCTCAACACCGTGATCAAGGCCGGCGCCGAGCTGCTCATCCCCGGCCGCCGCGCGAAGACCGTCGAGCAGCGCGAGAA
>JAYVWD010000210.1:0-6391 GCA_043786345.1 Pseudomonadota bacterium | reverse complement strand
TTCCCGGTCCCTGGCGCCACGCCGAAGAATCCGCTTTCGGGGTTGATGGCCCAAAGACGGCCGTCGTCACGTGGATGCATCCAACAGATGTCGTCGCCGACGGTCCAGACCTTATAGCCCTTTAGGCTCTCAGGCGGGATGAGCATCGCCAGGTTCGTCTTGCCGCAAGCCGAAGGAAACGCGGCTGCGACGTAGTGGGTGCGGCCCTCCGGCGTCTCAATGCCCAAGATCAACATATGCTCGGCAAGCCACCCCTCGTCGCGCGCCTGCCAACTGCCGAGGCGCAGCGCATGACACTTCTTGCCGAGCAAGGCATTGCCCCCGTACCCTGAGCCGATGCTTTTGATCATCATCTCCTCGGGGAAATGCATGATAAAGCGTCGGCTCGGATCGAGATCGCCAGTCGAATGAAGGCCTTGCACGACCTTATTTCGACCAGAGGCCGCGATGGCTTGCATGGCCTCTTGTCCCATGCGCGTCATGATTCGCATGTTGAGGACGACGTATGGGCTGTCGGTGATTTCGACGCCGCACCGAGCATATCTCGAGGCGAGCGGGCCCATGATGTACGGCACTACGTACATCGTTCGGCCTTTCATTGCCCCATCGAAGAGCGCATCCACTTTTTTGTGGGCGTCCTCAGGCGCCATCCAATTATTGGTGGGCCCCGCGTCGTCGCGAGTCTTCGAGCAGATAAAGGTCACGTCCTCGGTGCGAGCGACATCGCTCGGATTCGAGCGATGCAGATAGCAACGAGGGTAGGTCTTCTCGTTGAGCTGCGTGAGCTCTCCGGACTTGAGCGCCGTATCGAGAAGCGAACGATACTCGCCTTCGGAACCGTCGCACCATTGGATCCGGTCCGGTTGCGTCAGCCGTGCGCATGCCGCGACCCATTCCTTGACACCCAGTCCGCCTCGCACCTGCATCGCGTCTCCTCTTCGTCTCTTCAGAAAGGTTCGTCATCGTGCCGGGAGTCGCTGAGATTCAGCTCGAGCGGCAGGTCCTTCGGTTGCAAATCCTTTGTCAATAGCTCAATTAAGTGTGACGTGACCGCCACGATTTCGTGCGTCGAAAAGTCGGCAAGCTTGAGCCGGCGGAATAGGGAGCTCGCGATGATCTTGGAGCGATCGGCCACGCCGCGATGACCTTTCGTTGGCGAGGGAGTCCACTTCGGCAGCTCGGCGCCTTCTGAAGTAATGATCCCCGGAAGCATTGCAGCATCCTCGCGTCGTTCTCTGGCTTGATGTTGACAGGCTGACGATACCAAGTAATGCAACATGGTGCAACAACATCTGGTTGCAGAGCGCGCGCCTCTCCGGTAAACTCCGGAAAAAGCTCCCGAACATTCATGACCTCGAGACGCGACAACATGAGCGAACGCCGCAAGTACCCAAATTTTTGGTTGGCCCTACGCCTTAAGTGCCCTTATTGCGGCATTACCCCCTTGCGAAAGTCGTCGTCTTGGCTCGCCTTCCGCGAAGGTTGCACCGATTGCGACTACCGCTTCGAACGCGAAGAGGGCTATTTCGGGGGCGCGTCGCAAATTATTTCGTTTTTCGTGATTGGCCTCTTGGCTTTTGCAGCTGGCGGACTTCTGCTGTGGCTTTCGCCCAAGACTGATGGCCTGGTGATCGCTGCTGTGGTCTCGGCATTCATTGTCTTTGTCGGCATCGGGTTTTTTCCGTTCGGAATGGCGCTCTGGATCTACCTGGACCATCGGCTGCATCCGCTCACGGACTATGACCGGCTCCAGTTACCTGTGCCGAAAATCAGTCGCATGTAAAGTTCTTGCGGCAGACGCTAGTTGCGACATGTTGCATTTGTAGATACTTTGCAAGAGCGGACTAAACCGTCGGGTCGATAAACACGTGCTAGCGACACTTCGTAATGGACAGTTGATCGACGACGTGACTTTTGACGAGATCTACTCGCCGAAGGCGCGATGCCTTTCGCCGTATCATTGGACACCGGTCGCCGTGGCGGCAGCCGCGGCCAAACTCCTTGTTCGTGACGAGCAGGCTCAAGTTCTGGATGTGGGGAGCGGTGTCGGGAAGTTTTGTCTCGTCGGCGCTGCGGTAACTCCTGGGACCTTTCACGGCGTGGAACGGCGAGCGGACCTCGCCGATGAAGCGCGCCGTGTTTTGTTCAAAGAAGTCGTCGGGCGTGTTCACTTCGTAGTTGGGGATGCGCTTGAGATCGACTGGTCCGCGTTCGACGGGATTTACCTCTTTAATCCGTTCTATGAGTATGTCGAACCGATGCGGAGGATCGACGGCTCCCTTCGGATCGATTGGTCTCTACATGCGAGCTGCGTCGCAGCCACAAGCGCCAAACTGCAGATGACGAGGCCGGGCACGCGCGTCGTCACCTATCACGGTTTCGGCGGCGCGATGCCCCTGGAATTCAAACCCTATTTTTCTATGCGCTGTGGAGGAGACTTTCTGCGCGCGTGGGTGAAAACGACTCCCTTGGAACGGACGGGGCGAAGGCTGACCGATGGGTAACGAATTTTCGAAAAAACTGATGCTGGGCTCTCTCAGCGAAGAGATCGCAGACCATTTGTCGCCGATGGCTAAGCCGCGGCCGTTAGGCTTGTCAGCCGCCGCCGTCAAATGGGCGTTCGCCAAATGCGAGCCGCAGCGTCCGGTTACCGACGAGCTATTTGATCGGCTGTACGACCCCGAAATTCGGGCGATCTCGGCGGTCCATTGGACGCCCGCTGCGGTGGCCGTCGGGATGGCACGGCTGCTCGCGCCCGATAGGTCGAGCATCGTTCTCGACATTGGTTCTGGTGTCGGGAAGTTTTGTGTTCTCGGAGCTCTCGCGACTGAGGGGGTATTCGTTGGGATTGAGCAAAGGCTGCATTTGGTCACTATTGCGCGGAAACTCGCTGGTACCTTGGGTATCGAGCGCGCTTCGTTCGTGCACGGAAATGTGCTCGACCTCGACTGGAGCAGATTTACCGCCTTCTATCTGTTTAACCCGTTTTGGGAAAACATGAGGACCGCGCAAGCAATCGACTGGTCGATTCCGCTGTCGGAGGCCCTCTTCGCTCAATACGTCATTGGCGTGCAGGAACGCCTAGCGAACTGTCCTGCAGGTACACTGGTGGGTATCCTTAACGGCTTTGGCGGCGGCATGCCCCGTGGCTATCGCGTGCAAGGGCGGCGCTTCGTCGGGGACTGCTTTGCGGAACTCTGGCTTAAAATCTGAGCCCGTAGGCGAAGGCCCGATCCCAAGTTCCCGTATTTGGGAGGCTATTCCCGTTGACAAGGGGCGAAGGATTGAATGATTATCTTCTGCTTGATAGCAGGACCATCACACTAGGAGCCAAGGACCGTCGCGGAACTTGGATCGGCTCGCTCTATGAAAAAGCACCAAGACTTATTGGCGGTCCTAAGAGCCAATAAGATGCGCATCACGCCGCTGCGACGCTTGCTCGTCCAATTCATTTTGGATCACAAGTCGGAGCAGCCAAGCCTGAAGGATATTCAGGACTACCTGACCAGCCGCCTTTCCTATGTCGATCGCTCCAGCACTTACAGAAATCTCGAGGTCCTCAAGAAGCTCGACATTATCCAAGAGCTCGACTTGCCGAGCGTTGGAAAACGCTTTCAATATGTGTTCGACCGCCGGGTTCACCATTTCTACATCTGCAAATCTTGCGGAAAACTCAATCGCGGCAACAGGAACCTCTTCGACAAGATTGAAGCGGTCTTGAAGGACGTTCACGGTTTCGAAAAGGCGAATCTTTCACTTGTTTTCTATGGACTGTGTTCGAAGTGCAGCAAGGTCGCCGCTTCCTGAGTGAGATCTCCTGTGCCTCGCTCGATCATGCAGCGAAGAAGCCGAAGTCAGTCCCTGGCGGGCTTCGGCTCCGGCGGAGCCCGCACGACAGCCGACGTCAAGCTCGCCGCGCAAAGGCGTCTCTCGCGGCCAAAGCGAAGGCCGAAATCGAGAGCTCGGGTAAGAGCGACAAGCCGATGAAGCTCGCGGGCCCCTATGTTTACGATGCGATCTCCGGCAAGATCGAGGGCGACGCGCCCAAGGTCGACCTCACCGACGGCAGCTAGAAGCAAGTCGAGTTCCAACTCAAACGCGACTTCGCCGCCGACATGGATCCTCCACTCGGCAACGTTTTCGCCATCCTCGGCACGGTCATCGATTGGTATCGAACTTTGTCGCAAAAGCTCGCAACGATCTCCCTGTGGTGTTGAGGGTCCAGGGCCCTCAAAACTGCAACTGGGCCACTTTTGGGGGCCAGATCCTGAATCCGACCCTCGGATAGAACGAAAGAAGAGTCCCAAGTCCTGCATCAGGTCTTGGGACTCTTTTTACATTTTGCTTTCTCGATCTTTACAACGGGGCTGCAGGGCCGGCCTGCTGCGGGTGCCGGCGGTGAGGGCGTTCACCGCGGCCCTGCCGCTCCTCGGCGCGGCGGTCGCTGGGGAATTCGTCGTGCGCTAGGTCGAAGAGGCGCGGGAGCGCCACTCCGACCCGGCCATCAACCCATTGAGGACCGGCATGGAAGGACGGGTCATCGACGCAATTTGTGTAGATGCGTCCATAACTCAATATCATGATATCTCTAGATAAATAGAATTTTCTCAAGATATTTCCAAACATCCCGAAGAGAGGGAATGTACACGGCGGCAGGCATCTTTTTCAAGCCGCCCCCGACGACCGATAAACAGCCCTCCGGAGGAACGACGAATGTTTCAAATCAACAAAGCCGCCTGGACGCTCGCGCTCACGGCCATGCTCGCCAGCTGCGGCGCGCAAAACGATGACGGGACGACGAAGGCGACGCCCTTAACGCCCGGGGTGACGCAGCCTGCGGCGAGCGACCCGGCGAAGGCCACGCCAGCGACGACGACCACGCCAGCGTCCGCCACCGAGGTGTCGGCGACGACCGGCGGCGTCGTCCTCGACGAGAGCAAGCCCGCCGACTCGACCGGCGCCACCGGCTCGGTGAGCCTCGGCTTCGGCTCCTTGAGCAGCCTCGGCCTGATGCTCGTCGACATCGTTCCCGCCGAGCCGGCGACCATCAAGGTCGGCGACGTGACGGTCACTTACGCGAAGTTCAACATCGCCAAGATCAAGCTCAAGTCCGACAAGGATCCCAGCACGCAAGAGCAGCAGCTCGAACAGCAGGAAAACACCGCCGAAGTCGCCTCCTCGTCCGAAGTCGCCGAGCTGAGCGGCGAGACCGCGGCCACGACCACGACGACTGATGCGACGATGGCGCTCGCCGGTGGCGCGGCCAGCGGCGGCGGTAGCACCGCGGGTGGCGGCAGCGTCGGCGGCAAGAGCCACAAAGACGCCAAGGCCGACATGGTTGCCAAGCTGATGGCCAAGAAGGACGAGCTAAAGGCCAAGGGCCAGGCCGACCTCGACAAGGAAGCCAAGAGCGACAAGGCGACCAAGTTCGTCGGCCCCTATGTTTACGACGCCGTCCTCGGCAAGCTCGAAGGGGACGCGCCGACCGTCGACACCACCGACGGTAGCTACAAGCGCGTCGAGTTCCAGCTGAAGCGCGACTTCGTCTCGGCCGACTCCGAGCCGCTCTTCGGCAACGTCTTCGCGATCAAGGGCACCGTCCTGCTTAACAACGTGGCCGTCCCCTTCGTCGTCGACTGGAACATCGCCCTCAACTTCCGCATGGCCGGCGACGGGGCCTTCGCGGTCGCGCCGGGCGGCGACAACAAGCTCGCGATCGGCTTCGACGTGAGCAAGTGGTTCGCCGGCATCGACTGGTCGAAAGCCAAGGTCGACGCCGACGGCTCGATCTACGTCGACAAGAAGACCAACCACGACATCGTGAAAGTGCTTCACAAAAACATCAAACTCAGCGCCGGCTTCGGCAAGGACAAGGACGGCGACGGCAAGATCGCCGCCGGCGAAGGCGCCGGCAAGGGCGAAGAGACCACGGACGCCGTCGCGCCCTGATCGACTGAAACAAAGCGCTCTCCACGTCGTTCCACACGAGCCCCTCCGCCCGGTCCGGGCCGAGGGGCTCTTCACGTTCCGGGTCAGTAGCCCACACCGGCGCGGCCGATTGCCGCCAGCCGTCGTCGCGCGCGCGAGGCGGCCGTGGAGAACGGCCGCGTTCCGCCGCGCCCGCACCTTCAAGCGCGCGACGTGCGGCCCGCCCGCGCGATGACGCCGTCAGAATCCGCCAAGGTGAGCCGGACCAGGTCCATGACCCGGTCGATGCCTCGGGTTTCTTTTAGCAGCGACCCATCCAGCATGCGCTCGGCTGCGTCCAACCCGACGAAGCAGTCCCGCCCTTTCGGTTCATAATAGAGCCGAACGCAGGGGACGCTCAGGGCGGTCGCGAAGATGATGTCGTGTAGCGTCGTGCTCACGAGCAGATCTGCGCGGTGATAGA
>JAYVWD010000209.1:0-3084 GCA_043786345.1 Pseudomonadota bacterium | reverse complement strand
TTTGTACTTCGATCTGGCCTCGTCGGTCAGCTTGAGCGGCCGCCGACTCACCTACTCGCCTCCGGATGTCTTCAGCCAGGACAGGTCCTCGTCTTCCGGGTAGAAGTCGGAGACGCGCCCCTCTTCCAGGTCTTTGAGTCCCCGACTCACCATCGCCTGGGCCGCCTTGTTCTTCCAAAACCAGGCCGTCGGCCTCGGCACCAACTCAAGCTGCTGGATGATGTAAGTGCCGTCGCCGGCCTTCTTGATGGTGATATGGCTATTGGCTAGCTCCTCAGGCAGGGAGACTCGGCCGCGGCCGTCAACTTTTCTTGTGATTTCAGGTGGTTCTTTGATTGGTGAGGGCTTTGCCACAGAGGCCTCCTTTGCCGTAAGCAAGGTATCGGCATTTTGGGCGAGAAACTTAAAGGGGGTTCGACCCTGATTCCACTTATACCACCAACCCAATTTGGGCTCAAGGGAGGACTCTTTTCGGAGGTGCGGGCCCTATACGATGTCGATCGACCTGGATCGTCAATTCCTCCAACGCTTCAGCTACGTCGACTGAACGATCTGAACGAGCGAGATTTCGGTGAAGTTGGTCACTTGAGTTTTCGAGCACAGCGCGCCGTCGATCAAAATGCCGTCTCGACCATGGGCCGGGGTCGGGAGAGGTCGATCGGACGGGGCTAGAATCATATTTTTTTACGCTGGCGGGCCCGGCCACGCCCGGCCGAGGGCGCCGATCACTGCTCGCCGCGCGCCGTCGTCGGCCGGTCGCGCTGGAGAACGTAGCGGTTCGGCGGCATAAACTGGATTTTCAGCCCGATCGACGCGATCTTCTTCCGCAGATTGTGCAAGTGCACGTCGAGCGTCTTGGTCTGGCTCTTGGTCTTGCCCCACACCTTCTGGAGGAGCTCGGTGCGCGTCAGCGTCTGGTTGTCCGCCTCCTGGAACATCGCGATGATCTGGTGCTCCTTGTTGGTCAGGGGCACCACGTTGCCCTTGCGCTGCAAGGGGATCAGGCCGTTCTTCACCAGCAGCGTGTCGGACTTGAGGTCGTCCACGGCCTGGTTGGAGATATAGCGTTCGACCTTGTAGACCAGCTCGTTGCGCCCGAACGGCTTGGTGATGAAGTCGAGCGCGCCGCGCTTGTAGCAGGCGTCGAGCGCCTCGACGTCGTCGAACGCCGACACCACGATGTAGGGCAGGCGGGAAAGGCTCTGCGCCTCGCTGCTCTCGAGAAACGACAGGAACGAGCGGTCCGGCAGCCGGACGTCCGCGATCAGGAGCGACGGCAGCGGGCGCGAGGTGTCCTTCAGCGCGTCGCTGAAGTCCTTGAGGCAGGGATGTATAGTCAGCGTGTAACCACGCCCAAGGGTCTCCTCGTAGACGAACTGGAATGCCGGATCATCTTCGATGATCCAGACCTGAGGCCTTGCGCGCTCCGCCCCTGCCGCCATCATGTGTTGCCCGCCGCTTGGAGTTAGCAAATTACGTCTAGTCTATATCAGGGATCACCTGGCCGGAACCAACCGACCAATTCTGGCTATCTGCCGCCCGGGAACTGCGGCTAATGAGCCGATACCCCAGCGCTAATTTGGTTTTTTTTGCCCGCTGCGCAAAACCGAGCTCCGGAGCATCCGGCCTAAGACCCGCGCGCGAAACGCCGATACGGTGGTCATGGGCCACTCCGCCGCAAAACCACCGGCGCATAAAACCGTCACTCACAAGAGCCGGTCGAAGAAGCGTTTTGCCCGCGTCGACGACCCGTCGCTCATCCAGGTCCTCAAGGCCGCGGGTAAACCCATTGAAGGCGAGGGCCGGGCGCGCGGCGCCGTCGCGGGCGGAAAGCTCGTCGGCATCTATTCGCTGCCGACCAACAACATCATGGAGCTCTATGAGGCCGGCGACCGCGCGCCCGTGGCCTTCGTGTTTGCGAGCCTCGACGTTTGGATGAGCTTCGGCCCGGAAGACCTCGCCGGCCCGCCGGGAGTTGTGGTGTAATCGGCCTCGGTTCCACGCACGGTTGGAAGGGGTCTCGATGGTCGCGGCGGGCATGCGTTATCGGAGTCTCGGGCGGTGCGGCACGAAAGTGAGCGTCTTCGGCCTCGGCGGCTGGACGACGTTCGGCGGCAGCGTCACCGACGAGAAGATGGTGAAGACCATCCTGTGCGCCGCCATCGACGCCGGCATCAACTTCTTCGACATCGCCGACATCTACGCCAAGGGCGAGTCCGAGCGGTTCATGGGGAAGGTGCTCCGCGACTTCCCGCGCCACACGCTCGTCCTGACCAGCAAGGTCTTCTGGCCGATGAGCGACGACATCAACGACACCGGGCTCTCGCGCAAGCACATCATGGAATCGGTCGAAAAGAGCCTGAAGCGCATCGGCACGGACTACCTCGACGTCTACTTCTGCCACCGCTTCGACCCGAACACGCCGGTCGAGGAAACGGCGCGCGCGATGGACGACCTCGTGCGCCAGGGGAAGATCCTCTACTGGGGCACGAGCGAATGGTCCGGCGCGCAGCTCCGGCAGGTCGCCGCGGTCTGCGACCGGCGCAACCTCTATATGCCCCAGGTCGAGCAGCCCCAGTACAACCTGCTGACCCGGGCCCGCTTCGAGACCGACGTGGCGCCCGTCGCGCAGGATCTCGGCATGGGCACGGTGATCTGGAGCCCGCTCGCCTCGGGCGCTTTGACCGGAAAGTACGACCACGGCGTCCCGGCGGACTCGCGCCTCGCGCGCATCGATTGGCTGAAGGAAAGCCTCCTCCAGGAGGACAAGCTCGCCCGCATCCGCGCCTTCAACGACCGCGCGTTGTCGATCGGCGCCTCGCGCGCGCAAGTGGCGCTCGCCTGGGCGGCGACGCACCCGGCGGTGTCGAGCGTCATCCTCGGCGCGACGCGGGTCGAGCAGCTCCAGGAAAACCTGGGCGCCCTCCGCATCGTCCTGGCCGAGTCCACCAAGGCCGAGATCGAGGCCTTGTTCCCGGTCTGAGCGGGCTCAAAGTCTGTCGAGAAATGGTCGGATGCTAGGCGCCGGCCGGAGCCGAAACCGGAGTTTACGTCGCGTAAATGAGGATTTCGGCGATGGTCGGC
>JAYVWD010000208.1:0-2173 GCA_043786345.1 Pseudomonadota bacterium | reverse complement strand
AGGTGTCGCCCGCGCGCGGCCGTTCCGCCGCTGTCGGCTTTACGGTACACCTTTGCCGCGCCCTGCGCCCAAAACAAGGAATACCGAATGCCTCGCATCCACGTCGTCGCGGCCCTCGCCGCCCTCGCCAGCGGGGCCGCGGCCGCGGCTCCTTTCGAGCGGCTTCCACCCGTCACCTACCCCGCCGACAACCCGACCGCCCCGGCCAAGGTCGAGCTCGGCAAAATGCTGTTCTTCGACCCGCGCCTGTCGCTCGACGGGACGATCTCCTGCAACTCCTGCCATAACGTCATGGCCGGCGGCGAGGACGGCCGCCCGAATTCGGTCGGCGTCGGGGGCCAGCACGGCGGCCGCTCCGCGCCGACCGTCTGGAATGCGGCCTATCTGAGCGCGATGTTCTGGGATTCAATAATCGTCGTCCGGCACGCGACTGCAAAGCCTTGGGCCGCACGGTTGGCACTTCCACAAATCAGCCTTCACCGGACCAATGTAATGAACGCCTGAACTGCGTCGGATAGCGGCGGAACTCGAGAAGAAAGTACCTTTGTTGTGCTTATCCTCCAAGCGGCGGCGCATGGTCGTCGGTGACGACCGCCCTCACGCGCCTACCAGGAATCCACCGTGGGGGCCTTCGCCGCGACGATTGTCCTATAGGCTCTTTACATAGTATCATCGAGAAATCCCCCCTCATTTCCATTGCCACCGGCGCGGCGCCAAATGCTTTTCAATAGCCTGTTATTCCTGATTTTCTTGCCAATCGTCGGCATATTGTTTCATGCGCTGCGCAAGACCGAGCACAGAAAGCTCCAGGGAGGCCTGCGGCCGGACTACTCATGGCGTCAGTCATCGACGTTCAAGCTCCAAGAGCGCCTCCGCCAGGTCCCGGGTCTCGCCCGGTTCGACGATTTGGCCTTCGTACGGCTGGCCTATCGGGACATGGCGCCGATCCAGGCCTTGGGCTTGGCTAGCATGCTCCTTGGGCGGTCGTTGCCGCAGTCTTATGCGGCGAATCAGCAAAATCGCCCGCTATCGGCCACGAGCAAGGCGATCATCGACGAGATCAAGCGCGTCCAAGGCCGCGCGTCGAGTTCGTCGTGCGCAACCATCCGGCACGCGCGCCCGCGATCAAGGAGTTCCTTCGCGAGCGCGGCTACGACTTCATCGAACTGGACGATTTGCTCGACGGCAACAAGATCATCGGCACGTCGACGGACGTCTATACGTTCAAGGGAACTGGGCTGGTGGGGGGCCACTGGAATCACGCGGGGCATCAGGCGGTCGGAGTATTCCTCGCGAGGAAAGTCGCCGAGCGCTTCGCAGGGCCGGTCTTGAGCCGTTAACGGACAGCCATCCGTCGGGAGCCTATTTTGTCGGGTCGAGCTATATACCAGCACCACCCTATCGTCGGGTACCATTATATCCCGAACCTTCAGGTTCGGATACCGCATGAGTCGGGCAGCTACCTCTTTCGGACGAACGGCGCCGGCTTCCGGTCGCCGCACGAGTTTCGTCCGCAGCGGCAGGGCAAGCGCCGCATCCTGCTCTTCGGCGACTCGTTTACCGCGGCGGAAGGAGTGAGCGACGGCCTGCGATACGGCGACCATCTCGAGCGCCTCGTTCCGGACTGCGAGGTGTTCAACTTCGCCGTGCCGGGGACGGGAACCGATCAGCACTATCTCCTTTACCGCGAATTCGCCAAGTCGATCGACCACGACCTCATAGTCATCGCGGTGCTGGTCGAGAACATCCGACGGATCGTCGCGCGTTATCGACCGTTCAGCTTGGGTGGCGGCGAGCAAGCCTTCCTCGCCAAGCCCTTCTTCACCCTCGGCTCTTCGGGCGCGCTGGCTTTGGGCGGCGTCCCCGTCCCGAAGAGGCCCATCCTGCCGCACGAGCTGCCGGACGCGGAGCGGGGGTACGTCGACGTCGGCGGACGGTTCCAGTGGGCGCGAAGGACCCTCGGGCGCATGGGCGCGCCGGTGAAGGACGGGGTCCAGCGGCTTTTGCGCTACCAGCCGCTCCCGGAATACGACGCGGAGGAGTCGCCTGCCTGGCTTCTGATGAAGTCTTTGTTGCGGCAGTGGACCGAAGAGCTCGGAAAACCGGTCATCATCATGCCGATCCCCCTTTATCAACATGTCGAGGGGACCGCGACTCCGAATTATCAGACAAA
>JAYVWD010000207.1:0-2354 GCA_043786345.1 Pseudomonadota bacterium | reverse complement strand
ATGCGTTCGTCGCCGCGGCCGCGCTGATCCTGCACGTCGCCGTCGGGCGCCCGGCGCTCGCTTTGCGGGACCGCGTGCTGCGGTCTCACGGGCGTCCGGGCGATTGGGAAATACATAAAACGGGTTTGTCGTCGCGCAAAATCGCGTGAAACCCTCGTGAAGATCCCCGTTTTCGTGTATGAAACGGGGAAGAACTCTCGACAAAAAATTCTTCCGGCCAGGAGCCAGCATGCGCGCAAGTCGTTGGACGTTGTGCTTTTCCGTCGTCTTGGCGGGACTCGGCGCGAGCCGCGCCGCTGCCGCGCCGGGCCGCGGCAGCGGCGGCTACCTCGACGCCCGCGCGACCGCCTGGCTTGCGCGGGGGAGCTGCGCCTTGTCGTGCCACACGACCTTTCCGTTCCTGGTCACGCGGCCGCTGCTCGCGACGAGTGCCGGCGACCTCGCCGTCGCGCGCGAGGTCCGCGGCCGCATCGAGGCGCGCGTCACCGGCTGGGAAACCGGCGAGCCCTGGTATGCGAGCATCGCGCGGAAGGCGCGCGCCAACGAGGCGGTGATGAACGCCGTCGCGCTGACCTTGAACGACGCCAACGCGCAGAGCGCCGCGCTCGGCGCCGTCTCGCGCCGCGCGCTCGAGATCATGTGGGCGGTCCAGCGGACGACCGACGGCAGCTGGGACTGGATGGACGGCTTCGGCCTGAAACCCTGGGAGTCCGCCGACAGCCCGTACTGGGGCGCGGTCCAGGTGGCGCTGGCGGTCGGCCGGGCCCCGGGCGGTTACCTCGCCGAATGCGAGCGGTCCGCGACGATCCGCCCCCGCCTCGACCGCCTGAAGCGCTTCCTGATGACGGCGTACCACGCGGGCTCGGTCAGCAAGTACCACCAGGCCTTCCTGCTGCAGGCGTCGGCGAAGATGAGCGGCTTGCTGACGGCCGCCGAGGCGGGCACGGTCGCCGACGCCCTCATCGCCGCCCAGCAGGCCGACGGCGGCTGGAGCCTCGCGACGCTCGGCGGCTGGACCCTGGAATCAGGCCACGAATCGAGCGCTTACGCGACCGGCGTGGTGACCGCGGCCCTCGGGTCGTCGGCGCGGCGCGCGGCCCGGACAGCCGCCGATAAGGGGAAGGCCTGGCTGCGCGGGCACCAGGCCGCCGACGGCTCCTGGCCGGATCATTCCATGAACAGCCCGGACAGCGCCTTCAACAACCAGCTGATGACCGACGCCGCGACCGCCTATGCGGCGGCGGCGCTCGCGACGGGCGGGCGCTGAGCGGCGGCCTGCCGATCGGCTCGACGCGCCCGAAAAGGCGCGCTATCATCGCGTTTTCGCGAAAGGGAGCCTTTTCATGATTTACGACCTCACCGTCACGCAGTTCGGCCGCATGCTCAAGAACTTCGGCGGCATCCTCGACAAGGCCGCGCAGCACGCCGAAGCCAAGAAGTTCGACTTCCCGGTGCTGATGAACGCGCGCCTCGCGCCCGACCAGTTCAACTTCACCCGGCAGGTCCAGATCCTGTGCGATACCGCGAAAAAAGCGGCGGCGCAGCTCGCGGGCAAGGACGCGCCGGTCCACGCCGACGACGAGAAGACGCTCCCCGAGCTCCGGGCCCGGATCGCGAGCGTGACCTCGTACCTCGAGGGCTTCACGGCCAAGGACTTCGCCGAGGCCGAGACGCGCAGGATCTCGCAGCCGCGCTGGGAGGGGCAGTACCTCACCGGCCGCGAGTTCGCGCTGCATCATGCGGTGCCGAACTTCTACTTCCACATGACGACGGCGTACGCGATCCTGCGCAACAACGGCGTGAACGTCGGCAAGCGCGACTACCTCGGCGTGATGCCCCTCAAGAAGTGACCGACGCCCTCAGCGGCGCTGCGGACGGTACGCCCGGATCGTGCCCTGCGTCTGCACCGCGAGGTCGATCGTCGAGCGTTGGACCGTGCGGTTGCCGTTGACGTTCTGGTTGAGCAGCAGGATCGTGGTGCCGGAGACGGACTCGATGATCGCGGTATGGTGCGGGTAGTTTTCGACCCGGCCGTCGCCGTAGTGGAACTCGACGTCCTCGAACTGCAGGGTGTCGCCCGCAAAATAGTTGCGGAAGATCTGCGGTCCGAACTCGTACAGGCCCAGGCCGGCCGTATTCGGCTGTCGGGCGCCGGCGTAGCCGAGGGCTTCGTTGACGAGGGTCCAGCATTCGCCGTTGCCGACCTGCTGGCCGAGGCGCGCCCTCGCGTAGTCGACGACGCTCTGCTGGAAGTTGACGTCGATCGGCGTCGGCCCGACGCCGTCCGTGAGGGGCCCGTCGGCGGCGCAGACGGTCACGAGCGTCGAGCAGTTCGTGCCGTGTTGCCGCACGCA
>JAYVWD010000206.1:0-2212 GCA_043786345.1 Pseudomonadota bacterium | reverse complement strand
CGAACCCAGCCGAGCACGCGGTCCAAGTACGGGCCGACGTCCGCCGCGCCGAAGTTCGCCTCGAAGCTCTGGACGCTCAGGTTGACCTGGCGGACGATCGGGCTCAACAGGATTTGTTTGCGGGGGCCGGTCAGCAGCACCGCGTTCGTCGTCAGGTTGACCGGCAGGCCATGGCGCGCGCAGATCTCGATGAAGCGGCCGAGGAGCGGGTGGTTGAGCGGCTCGCCCATCAGGTGCAGGCAGACCTCGTCCGCGAGCGGCGCGACCTCGGCCAGCACCTTCTCGAAGAAGGGCTCGTCCATCGCCGCCTTCGCGCGCTCGACGGGCGGGCAGAAGTCGCACTGGAGGTTGCAGACGTTCCCGATCTCGACGTAGACGCGTTTCATCGCCTTCACGGGGGCGATAGCCGCGCGAGGAGTTCGGGCCAGCGCGTAAGGACCAGGCAGGCGACCGCCTTCTCATGCCGCCCCCGATTCGCATCGCCCTTGTAAGCATTGGGAAATTCGGCCTCGAGAGCGGCGCCGTCGGTGGCGACGCCGGCCAGCCAGGTCTCGGGGCTTCGGCCGGGGCCGACGCTGAGCACAAGCTCGCCGCGCTCCGGCCGGGCGCGGCCGCCAAGGCCCCAGGCGCTCTCGAGGGTCAGGTCGGTTTCCGTCGCCTTCGCCTCGCGCCAGAGCGGCGACAGCATCTCGCTTAGATTGCCGCGGGTCACGGAGTCCACGACGCGCACGCGCCCGCCGCGGCGCCCGAGCGCGGCGAGGAACGCCCGCGCCGAGTCCTCGTCGTCGACCTCGAAGAGCCAGGGTGAGAGCGCGGCCTGAACCTGGTCGCACAGGGCGCGGTGCCGCTCGCGGTCTTTCGCCAGGAAGCGGAGCTTCGTCTCGACGTAGGGCGGGTGCGCGCGGTACGCGACCTCGACGCCCTTATGGCCTTTGATCAGCGCCTCGATCTGCTCCGCCAGATGGGACTCGCCGCGGCCGATCGTGCGCCACATCCGGTAGATGGCGCGGTCGGCGGCGGGAATGAGCCCCTCCAGGGCGGGGAAGACGTGCGGCGACCACACGGCCTCGACCTCGCGCGGCGGGCCGGGCAGCACCCAGACCTTTTTCCCCCGCACGCCGAGCGCGAAGGCGTTCGCCGTCCCCGCGTCGTTCTCGAGCACGGCGGCCCCGCGCGGGAAGTAGCACTGCTGGCGGTTCGACTCCGGGGTCGTCCGCGTGAGCTTCGCGAAGAACGTGACGATGCGCGTCCACGACGGCTCGTGCCACTCGAGCGGCGCGCCCGCCCAGGTCGCGACGGCGTTTCGCGTGAGGTCGTCCGAGGTCGGCCCGAGCCCCCCGGTGACGAAGATGAGGCCTCCGGCGCCCTCGGCCAGCGTCAGGGCAGAGGCGATCTCGGCCTCGATGTCGTCCACGGTCAAGTGCCGGCGGGTGGCGATCCCGAGCGCGAAGAGCCGGGCCGAGATCCACGCGGCGTTGCGGTTGGTGATCTGCCCGCAAAGGAGCTCGCTGCCGACGGCGATGATGGTGGCTTGCATGGAGTTCCGGTCGTCCCATGATCAGGAGAAGAGCGCCCCGCACCATATCATGCGGGACGGCCGTTGACACCCTCTCCGAGGGGCTGTAAGTCCTTAAAATGAGCCGAAACCCTGTCATCTTTGAATCCCGCCACCGCGCCCGCTTCCGCGAGATCGACGCGTATGGGCACATGAACATGACCCACTACGTCACTCACATCTCCGACCACCGGTTCCAGGGGATGCGGGAAGTCCTCGGGCTCGGCTTCAAGGAGCTCGACGCGCTCCCGGTCGCGTTCTTTATCCGGCAATTCGAGATCGAATACCTGCGCCCGCTCGTCGCGGACCAGGAGTTCGTCATCCGCTCGCACGTCGCGGAGCTCCTGCGCTCGCAGTGCTACGTGGACTTCGAGATGACGGGCGACGGCGACGCGAGCGCCACTAAGGTCGCGACGGCGCGCATGCGTATCGGCTGTATCGTTAAAGCGACGGGGCGCCCGGGCGGTTGGCCCGAGGGCCTGATGGAGAGGTTTTTCACATGAGCGACCAGCGCTACCTGAGCGGATTCGGCAACTACTTCGAGACCGAGGCGGTCCTGGGCGCGCTGCCCACGGGGCGCAACAGCCCGCAGAAACCGCCGAAGGGCCTCTACGCCGAACAGCTGAGCGGGGCCGCGTTCACCGCGCCGAACGCCGA
>JAYVWD010000205.1:0-3434 GCA_043786345.1 Pseudomonadota bacterium | reverse complement strand
CGGGAGCAGGCGAAGCGCAGGTCCTCGCGGAAGCGCTCGTTGCATTCTCCCCAGCCGATCCCCAAGGTGTGGAAGCAGCGGTCGTGCTCGGCGCAGGCGCCGCTGAACGAGACGTCGCCGAACTGGTCGTCGGCGAAGCGCTCCGGCTTGCGCCAGTCGCTGCAGGCCGACGCCACGTGGGAGTACGGGAACTGCGCCGTCCCGAACGTATCGTTGAAGGGGATGCCCTTCACGTCGGCCTTGGCTTCACTCAGCGCGAGGCAGAGGAAGCAGAGCACCAGCAAGGTGACGAGGAATGAGTTTTGGCGGATGAACCGGACCACGGGAGCCACCACCACGACAACAACGACAATAGAATCAACGACAACAGGAACGGGACTGTCCGTCCAGGCGCCATTCTATTATATATCGTGGCAATGTCAATAGAAACTTATAGAATAATATTAGAAAGCCGCTCCGGCCAACTCCATCCAGAACTTGCGGTAAGCGGCCAGGCCCCCGTCCTCGAAGGCCGTGAGCGCCGCAGTTCCGACGACGGCCAGGTCGGCGTGGCCGCGCAGCTGCCGCACGTGGTCGGGCAGCCGGATGCCGAAGCCCAAGGCGATGGCGGCGGGCGTGCGCCGCCGCAGGTCGGCTAAAAATCCGTGGATGGACGCGCCGAGGTGCGTCTCGGCCCCGGTGACCCCGGCGCGCGCCACCGCGTACACCAGCGCCTCCGAGCGCGCCGCCAGCACCGCGAGGCGCTCGCCGGCGCAGTTGGGCGGGATCAGCGGCACGTTGGTGAACGAATACTGTTTGCAGGCAGCGTCGAGCACGCCCGCATATTCGAACGGCAGATCCGGCAGGATCACGCCGCGGGCGCCGGCTTCGGTGGCCTCGCGCACGAAGGCGGCATAGCCGCGCTTGTAGACGACGTTGACGTAGGTCATGAAGACGAAGTCGACGTCCGGGTGGCGGGCGCTGACCTCGCGCATCAGGTCGAGGCTGCGTTTGTAGTCGACGCCACGAGCCAGCGCTTTGTGATTGGCCGCGAGAAAGACCGGGCCGTCGGCCATGGGCTCCGAAAAGGGGATCTGGACCTCGACGACCGCGACGCCGGCGTCCGCCATCACCTGGATCATGGCGCGCGCGTCGGCGAGCGTCGGATAGTCGGCGATCACGTGGCCCATCAGCCCGATGGTGCCGTCGCTCCGCCGGTGCGATTTCAGGCGTTCCTCAGCCATCGCGCAACATCGCCTCCGCTTTCGCCGCCAGAAACCGCGCCCATTTCTCGTCGCCGAGCGCCGAGGCCACGGTGAAGATGTCCTTGTCGCCGCGGCCCGAGAGGTTGATCAGGATCACGTCGCTGCGCGCGAGCTTCGGGGCGGCGCGCAGCGCGCCCGCGACGGCATGGGCGGATTCCAGGGCCGGGATGATGCCCTCGTGGCGCATCAACATCTCGACCGCGGACACGACCTCGGCGTCGCTCGCGCGTTCCATCCGGATCCGCTTCCGGTCCGCCAGGTCCGCGATGATCGGCGACACGCCGACGTAGTCGAGCCCGGCCGCGACCGAGTGCGTGTCGATCATCTGCCCCTCCTCGTTCTGGAGGAACAGCGTCTCATAGCCCTGCGCGATGCCCGGCGTGCCGCCGCCGCCGGCGATGCGCGCCGCGTGCTCGCCGGGCAGCATGCCGCGGCCGCCGGCCTCGACGCCGATCAGCTCGACGGCCGGGTCGCCGAGAAACCCCTGGAAAATGCCGAGGGCGTTCGAGCCGCCGCCGACGCAGGCGTAGACCTGGCGGGGGGTGAGGCCCTCCGCCGCGAGCTGCGCCTTCGCCTCGAGGCCCACGACGCTCTGGAGCCAGGCGACCATCGCCGGGAACGGGTGCGGCCCGCAGGCCGTGCCGAGGACGTAGTGCGTCGTCTCGAGGTTGCTGGCCCAGTCGCGCAGGGCTTCGTTGATCGCGTCCTTCAAGGTCCGCGAGCCGTCCTCGACCGGGACGACGCGGGTGCCCATACGCTCCATCCAGAAGACGTTCGGCCGCTGGCGCTCGACGTCCTCGGCGCCCATGTAGACCACCGCCTCGAAGCCGAAGCGCGCCGCGAGCGTGGCCGTAGCGACGCCGTGCTGGCCCGCCCCGGTCTCGGCCACGAGGCGCGTCTTGCCGAGCTTTCGGGCGATCAGGCCCTGGCCGATGACGTTGTTGACCTTGTGGGCGCCCGTCTGCCCGAGGTCCTCGCGCTTCATATAAAGCTTCGCGCCGCCCAAGGCCGCGGTGAGGTTGCCGAGGTACGTCACCGGCGTCGGCCGGCCGCTGAAGGTCGCGAGCTCGCGCGTGTAGTCGCGCCAGAACTCCGGGCTCCCGCGGGCCTCGTCGAAGGCGCGCGCCAGCTCGCGGACGTTGGGGACCAGGATCTCGGGGACGTAAGCCCCGCCGTAGGCGCCGAAATAGCCGCGCGCATCCGGCAGAAGCGGGGCGGCCGGGGGCGACGGCGGCAGAAAGGACGTCATACCCGGTCCTTCTTCGTTCAGGGGACGGCCGAGCGGCTCGGCGAGCCGGACGGAGCGCCGGTGTCCTCGGGGAAGCTGGAGTTAAATGAGAAGCTGTTTACCGTCAGATCGGGGTTCCAGTAGAACTTGAGCTCCTTTTGCAGGCTCTTCCCGATGAGTTTGTAGCGGTAATAGCCGAAGGTCCAGGTCGGTTTGCCGGCCGTGTTGCCGATCGCGTACGGCTCGCCGAGGAGGCCGCGGACGTCGGTCTGCTTGGTCTTTCCGTCCTGGATCCACTTCACGTCCGAGGGGAAATCATTGCCGTTGGTGACACAGCCGGCGAGGCTCAGGCTGATCGTGACGGCGGCGGCGGCGGCGGCGAGGCGTGGGGACATGCTAACTCCGGGCTCGATTTTCGAGGGGCTCCTTCCTAAGAAACCCCGAAGTTTGTACCATAACTCGTTACAACGCCAAAACGCCCCAAAAGATTCAGAATCCTCGCGAGGAAAGCCGATGCGCACGACCGCCCTCCTGCTGTTCGCCGTCCTGTCGTCGCTCCCCGCCGCCGCCGCCGACGCTCCGGCCGTCCCCGACCCGCTCAAGCCGTGGATGGGATGGGTCCTCAAAGGCCAGGACGAGCGCGCGTGTCCGTCCCTCGACGCCGAGGGCGAGCGCCGCTGCCTCTGGCCCGGCGCGGCGCAGCTTCAGGTGGACGGCCGGGGCGGCAGCTTCACCTTGAGCCTCAAAGCTTTTGCGAAGGCCTACGCCACCCTCCCCGGCTCGGCCGAGCGCTGGCCGCTCGACGTCCAGCTCGACGGCAAGGCGGCGCTCGTCCAGACCCGCGACGGCAAGCCCACCGTCCAGGTCGAAGCCGGCGTCCACGTCCTCACCGGCGTTTTCGCCTGGAGCCGCCTGCCCGAAGCCCTGGACCTGCCGCCGGAAGTCGGTCTGGTCGAGCTGAC
>JAYVWD010000204.1:0-8697 GCA_043786345.1 Pseudomonadota bacterium | reverse complement strand
CGCGTTTACGGCCGCCTGCTCGTCGCTGTTCTCGGGCGGGGCAGCCTCGCTAGCCTGCGCTTCGTCCGGCGGCGGTGCCGCCTGGTCCGCGCTGATCTGGTCGTCGGTGGACTCGGGCGTCGCCGCCGTCGCCTCGCCGCCTTCCGGGGTGGCCACGGCCTCGCCGTTCTCGCCAGCTTCCGCTTTCACGGCCTCGTCGGGGGCCTGCTCGTCGTCACCGGAGCAGCCCATGGCTCCCCCGACTCCGAGACCTAGCAGCAGTGAGAAGGTCAGTGCCTTTGCACGCCCCCCCATCAGCCCCGCGAGGGATGGACAGTAAACCTTTGTCATCGGACTCGATCCTCCAAAACCAGTGTTGGTGCTACGTGAATTCGTCTGCTGAGAGTTTCGGAGGAGACTTTCGACGACCTTAGTGCACGCGGCCCGGCACCTGCTGCAGCCCGCGTAGCCCTTCGAATACCTTCCCGAATTCGTCCTCCCGGCGGTTTTTGCCCGGGCCCTTTCGGCGGCGATTTCGGAGGACCCTCTCGGCAATGCCCCCCGCTAACCTGGTCAGTTTCAAATTCTTGATTATTTTCATATGGTTAGAGATTCTATTAGAATAGTCGTTGCCGTAACCGGGCGAGTTTTGTATTGAAGCTGAGCCTTTTTCTTGATGCACCTGTGGCTCAGCTGGATAGAGCACCAGACTACGAATCTGGGGGTCGGAGGTTCGAATCCTTCCAGGTGCGCCATCTCTCTCAAGGCTTTTAGCGGCCCTTAGGCCACAGCGATTTCGAGCAAGTCGCCAATAAATCACCCCGCCGAGTCACGCCGTTTTGCGGCCACCTCGGCGGGGTGTTCGTGCGTTCAGGTCGCGCAGAATCCGGAATGCGCGACGTGTTTCCACGCCGACCTCTGTCCGAAGTTCGGCGTCATTGCGGCGGCACCAACACAATCGCGTCGCGCCGACGCTGGCGGCGGCGCGGCGAGACGTTCTCTGCCATCTAGGGTGAGAGGCGTTTGACGCGGGGCGCAAGAATCTCTAGAATCGACACTAAATCACCTCGAGGAAATCATGACTTTGCTACGCCTTGTGCTCTTGGCGACGGGCTTGTCGACTCTAGGCGCGTGCAAGACGACCGAGGGCGCCAGCGCGTCGGGATCGTCCGTCAAGAGTACTCCCGACGGCGGCGAACCGAGCCCACCGGCAACCAATCCGCAGGAACAAGATATGGCGCTTTTCATTCCTGCACTTTACTAGAGGTAAATCATGCGCATCGCCCTGCTCGCTCTCTCCGCTTCGGCCATGTTTCTGACCTCGACCGCTTTCGCGGCCGGCAACTTCGTCTCGAGCACCGAAATCGGTACCGCCAAGACGACCAGCGGCGGCATCACCTTCACATACGGTGGCGGCGAAGGCCAGGCTCAGCAAACGGTCACGATTGCCGGCGCGGCCGGCTCCGATTGCCTGCGTATGTGGATGTTCATCGAAGCTTACACAAAGGGCTCCAGCAACAGCTTCGGCCCTGCGATGACGATCGACGTACAGAACAAGTCGTGCTCGATGCAAATTCGGCCGATGGGCGCTTGAGCGCAGGCGCGGGCAGGCCAAGACCTCTCGGGTCCGTCGTTCCCGCGCTCGCCATCCTCGGCGACGAGGCCGTTGAAGCCTCGGCTCAGCCTCACGGCACCCGCCACGGCGGCTCTCGGGGCCATGATCAAAGAGACCCTTGAGCTCGCACTCCGCGCCAAAGTCGCCAAGCTGTCGAACTTCGACCACGTGAACGTCGATACGACGGTCCAGCCCAAGAACGTCGCGCCACCGACCGACGCCAAGCTCTACAATCGCGCCAGGAACGTTCTCGTCAAGGCCGTGCAGAGGGCCGGCGTGATCCTGGGGCAAACTTGTGCGCACCTTGGCCGCAAGATGCCGCTCTTGCACGTCCGTGCCCGGCACCGCAAAGACTCCCTCCAAACGCGCAAAACTCGTCGCCGCCTTTGTACCATGCTTGGCCGCGTCATCCGCGATATCGCGCGCAAGGTAAAGGAGCCCAGCCAACGACTCGCTCATGTCCTGCGGATCGCGAAGAAGATCCACAGCCAAAAACACGGCGAAAAAACGAAGAACAAGATCTACAGCGTCCACGCGCCCGAGGTCCGCTGCATCGCCAAAGGCAAAGCTCATAAGAAATACGAGTAAAGGCATAGACCGGCAGGTGGCCGAAAGGCGCCTACTGCGACCGTGGACACAAGGGCAGCGAGGGCTTCTTTTTCGGCACCCAGATCCATCGCAGGACCGGACCTATGGGAATGACGATCCGAAAATCCGGCGACGCATTCGCGCCGGAGTCGCAGTCGAACCCATCATCGGCCACACGAAGTCCGATCACCGGATGGGCAGAAATTTCCCACTTGGATTTCAGGGCGATCTGATCAACGCGCTGATGGCGGGATGTGCCTTTAACTCGCGAAAGCTCCTGAGAGTTTTCTTTTTGCCCATATTTTCCTGGTGGTTTTTCCGATGCCGTTTCGCATAGGCGCAAACTTGTCGATAAACGCAGCCCAGAAAGCGGCTCCATGCCGCAGTGGAAGCTGTCGTGGCGGGTTCAAGCGACGCGTTCAACTATTTTTTCAGCACCGACTCCGCATCGGTGCGGGGTCGTCCCATACGCCTCCTTGAAGACGCGGCTGAAGTGATGCTCCGAAAGGGGGGCGACCCTGGCTAGCGCCGGGACGTCCAGCTCCTGGTCGAGGCGCGCGTCGATGTGCCGGCGCACCTTGATCAACCGCCGCAGCAGATCCCGCCGGGTGCCGTCTTTGGTCCCCTAAATCCGCGCGAGGCGCTCCCGGAGTCCCGCGCGATCGGCGACGAGGCCGCCGGCGAACTCGTCGATCTTCGGCGCCATCCGGGGACGTCAGACCTGGAGGATCGTGGCGGCGGCGAGCCAGCGCTCATGGCCTTCGCCGGTGTCTTCCCACTCCCAGATCGCGGCGAGCACCGCCTGGACGAAGGCCCAGGCGCGCACGCGCGCGCGGTCGAAGCCCAGGTGGTCGGACAGGAGCTCGACGCGGCGCCGGTTCGGGTTCGCGTTGCGCAGGACCGGGCCGGTGTCGAAGCAGGGCTCGCCGATGATGCCCTTGGGGTCGATGGCGAGCCAGGGCTCGCGCGTGGCTTTTAGGATGTTGTCGTGGTGGAGGTCGCCGTGCAGCAGCACCGCCGCGGCCTGCGAGGTCAGGAGGTCGGCGCGCAGGCCGCGGGCCCGGTCCAGCAAGGCCGGCGGGATGACCCGGGGCGCCGGCCGGAGCAGCGGCTCGGTCCACTCCTCGATCGTCGGAAACAGCGCTTTTTTCGGCACCGGGCGCCAAAGGCTCTTCATCACCGCGGCGGCGATGCCGGTGGCCTCGTCGTCCCGGCCGGCGGCGACCACCGTGCTCAGCAGGTCGCCGGGCACCGCCTTTTCCAGGTAGAGGATGCCCGCGTCCAGGTCCGCTTTGATCAGCTTGACCGCGCCGCCGCCCGCATAGAGCTTGAGCGCGGCGGCTTCGCGCCCGAGCTCCGGTCCCGGTTTGCTTTTCTTGGTGTACGTGTCTTGTTCGCGCATGAGATACAACGATCGCCTCATTTGGGAAGTAAGTCCAATGCATGATCGGAAAACTGACGGGCCGCGCCGGGCCGACCCGCACTTCACGCGGCGCCGGAAGGCCATCCGGGTCCTGGCCTGGACCGCCTTGTCCTATTTTATCCTGATATCCCAGGCAGTTGGCGCCGATGGCGGGACATCTCGGGGCCACTGGGACCTGTCGCTCGTGCCCGGTCGCACCGCCTTTTTCGGCGACCTCGCCGCGACGCGCACCGCGCCGACCATCGAGCTCAAGAGCCGCGCCTGGCCGGTCCGCTCGGACGGCCTCGACGGCGACTCCTACATCGAGGTCTCGTTCCTCGGGACGCGCGCGCCGGCGAAGGGAGCCCGCTTTCCCTTCGACGCGGGGACGCGCCTCGGCTTCTTCCTCTCCGACATCACCGCGCACGGCTGCTACTTCCAGGCCCAACCGGCGCAGGTCTGCTTCGGCGTCGGCTTCGGCGAGCTCAACGTCGGCGGCGGCAGGAACGCGCAGACCTACGGCGCCCCGCTGTTCAAAGGGTCGATCCAGCACGTGTTCGAGAGCCACTTTCTCCTGGACCTCGACGTCCAACACTTCGACGTCCACCAGACCGTGAACGACGTCAACAGCAGCTTCAGCGCGACGACGGTCGGCCTCGGCGGCGGCTACCGCATCAACTAGTCGACGGTCCACACCGGGTCGTCGCCGCCGCACGGAAACCGCTGAAACCCGCAATTGCTGTAGAGCACGGCGTCCGGCCCGATGTAAGCGATCCGGCCGAACGGCTCGAGCTTCCGCCACACCGCCAGGATCGGGCCCTCCATCGAGCCCGGTGTGTCCGACTCGGCCAGGTGCGCCCGCCGCGCGACGAGCGCCGTGAGGCCGGTCTCGGCCGCGGCCTCCTGGGGCGTGGTCTGGAGCCGCGCCCACAGCTCCTGCTCCCGGGGCGACAGCGTCGAGTGGAAGACGCGCATGTCGAAGAAGAACTTCGCCGGGTCGTCGACGATGATCGTCGCCTCCGGCTTTACTTTGCGATCGAGCCAGCGCGCCGTCGCGAAGCGCGGAAACTGCAGCTCCACCGCCGCGTTCAAAGTCCCGCGGTTCCAAAGGAAGAGCTTGCGCATCATGACGTCGAGCCCGAAACACGTCGCGCTCGCGAGCACGGCGACGAAGACCAGCAGCCGCCTGAGGCGGGGCGGCGCGACCAACAACGCGCCGCAGCCGAGCATCACGACGCCGCCGAAATACGCCGCCACGAACCGCCCCCCGATCTGGTAGCCGTAGAAGAGCGGCCAGGTCAGCGCATAGGCGGCCACGAACACCGTGAGCGGCCAGAGGCGCCTGAGCCGCCGGCGCCCGCACCAGGCCGCCCCCCCGAGCGACAAGGCGAGCCAGCCCGCCAGCGCCGGCGAGCGCCAGATCAGCGCGAGCCCGCCGAGAAACCGCGACCACTTCGTCGTTTCCCCCGCCGCCGCGACCGAGCCCCAAAACATAAGGGTCCACTCGTTGGCGAGCGGCGAGGCGATGAACCGCGCGCTCGACGGGTAAAAGGGCGTCCCCGTCAGCACCTGGCTTTTGACGACGGCCACCGTCAGACAAAGGACCCCGAGGACGACGAGGCCCGGCGCGCGCGCGAGCGCCGACACCCGCAGGCGTCGGCGCAAGCTCGGCACTGCCACGGCCACCACGACGAGCGCGAGTGCCGCGTGCAGAAACGTCTGGTTCACGGCGATCATCATCAGCCCAAGGCCCGTCGCCACCGCGACGAAGATCTCGCGCCGCGCCGTCATCGCCGCCAGGATCACGAAGGATCCGGCGAGTAGGGACGCGTTCGGCTTGGCCAGACGCACGAATTCCTCGTTCGGCAGCACCGCCGGCAAAACGAGCAGCGCGACGAGCGCGAGCTGGGCGCGCGTCTCCTTCGCGGCATTCCGCGCCCCCAGGACGATCGCCATGATCGCCGCGGGGATCGCCGCGAAATAGACCCAGAACTGCCCCGCGCCGAGCTCGAAAAGGTCGCTCGGCACGAGGGCCCGCACCCAGGCGAAGGCATATTCCACCGGCCCGGCGATGAACAGCGGCGTGTCGAAGTGCCCGACGGGGATCGCGCCGCCGTCGAGCAGGAGCTTCGCGACGAGCAGATGGTAGTTGAGCTGGTCATACTGCCGCTGCGGATGCGCCGCGTACGCGAGCTCCGTCGCCTTGACGAGCCCCGCGAGGGCCCACACCCAGACGAGCGCGCGCGGCCGCTCGAGCTGCCGCCAGGCCAGGCGCGCGTATTCCATGAAGGCGGGGATCGCCTTGAGCGCGAGCACGGCCGCGAGCCCGCGGTAAACCCAAGGCCTCCCGAGGCCGGCGAGCGCCAGCAGCAGCGACAGCGCGCCGCTCACCGGCAGCCAGGTCGCCCAGCCGAGCAGCAGCGCCCAAGCGGGCCCCAGTTTCCGGCGCGCGGTCCGGTCATAAAACCGCGCGAGCAGGCACGCGCCGAGCGCCTGCCAAAGCCCGACGCCGACCGCCACGCCGGCCGCCGTCACGAAGGGCGGCGCGGCCCCCAGAATCCCGTCGATGGCGGCGTGCGGCAGCATGCGCCCATTGTCTTCGCAACTCCTTGCAAAGACAACGGAAAAGGGCGCCCCGGCGGCGCCCTCGTCGGTCTAAACTAAAAAGAGTTTACTGGCAGGTCCCCGGCTGATCCCCGCCGCCGGCGCCGGTGCAGTTGAGCCCGTCGGCGCACGGGATACCCGCGAGTCCGCCGCACGAGCCGCCGGCCTCGCCCCACTCGGGGTGCGTGCCCTGCGCCTGACAAACGCCGGGCTGGTCCGCGCCGCCGGCGCCGATGCACTGGAGGCCTTCCTGGCACGCGACGCCGCCGAAGCCGCCGCACGGGCCGTTCGACTCGCCCCAGCTCGCCTCGTTCACCTGGAGGCGGGCGCACTTGCCGGGTTGATCGGCGAAGCCCTGGCCTTTGCAGATGAGGCCCTCCTGGCACGCGAGGCCGGCGAAGCCGCCGCAGAAGCCGCCCTCCTCGCCCCACGAATTCGCTTCGAGCTTCTTGCAGGTACCGGGTTGATCGGCGAGGCCCTGGCCGACGCAGGTGAGCGTCGACTTGCACGCGAGGCCGGCGAAGCCGCCGCAGGAGCCGCCTTCCGCGATGCCTGGCTCGACGCTGCCGCCACCGCCGCCAAAGCTGGCTTTCCTTAGGCATTTCCCTGGCTTGTCGGCGGGACCGGCGCCGACGCATTTGAGGCCCGCCTTGCAGGACAGGCCGGCGATGCCGCCACACTTTCCGTTTTCATCGCCCCAGGTCGGGGTCGTCGGCGCATCGCCGCCGGCCGTGCTGCTGCCGCCCGTCGTGGTGGGCGTGCCGCCCCCGACCTTCTTACATTTGCCGGCCTGATCGAAGGGGCCGGCGCCGATGCACTTCATCCCGAGCTTGCAGGCGAGGCCGGCGAAGCCGCCGCACATGCCGCCTTCGTCACCAAAACCCGGGTTGCCGCCGTTGCCGACGGTCGTCCCGCCGGCGCCGGCGCCGCCGACCTGCTTCTTGACGCACTTGCCCGGCTTGTCGGCCGGACCGGCGCCCAGACAGGCGAGCCCCGCTTTGCAGGTGAAGCCGGCGAAGCCGCCGCAGGAGCCGCCTTCGTCGCCCCAGGTCGGCGTGCCGCTGCCGTTGGCGCCGCCCGGGGTCGTGCCCGCCGGCGCCTTCACGCACTTGCCGCCCGCGTCGCCGAAGCCGCCGTTCTTGCTCTGGCACTTGAGCCCGGTCGCGCATTTCAAGGCCGCGAAGCCGCCGCAGAATTCGCCTTCGGCGGCGCCCTCGGCGGCCGCCTCTACGGAGGCGTCGTCGCTGCTGCGGAGCTGCCCGCCGCTGGAGGTCTTACAGGCCGTCGCGCCGGCTACGGCGACCAGAATCGCAAGGGTCGTCGAACGTAAGGCTCTCACGGCGCACTCCTAATTTGGGTACGGGCTGGGGATCACGGGTCGGTGTCGTTTGGCTTAGATTAATATTTTGCAGCCGATGATCCTTGATTTCAAGGGCTATGCTACGATTTCGGCAGACCGCGGGGATCCTTAGGGGTAACGGCATGACTGCTCTTGCGTCTCTAGCGCTGTACGCAGCGCTCCTCGTTCCGACCGAGCCCAAGGTCGACCTGCTCGTCGTCGTCGACGACTCGAGGTCCATGTCCGACGACCAGGCGCGCCTCCGCTATGAGCTCCCCGCGCTCACCGGCGACCTGCACGACGCCGACTGGCAGATCGCGGTCGTCACGACGAGCAGCCCCTGCCTCCGCGGCAATCGCGTGCTGAGAAAGAGCGACCCCGACGCCGCCCAGGCCTTCGCGCAGATGATCGACGCGGGGACCGCCGGCGACGCCGATGAACGCGGGATCGCCGTCGCCCTCGATGCCGTCAAGGGCAAGTGCGCCGCGGGCGACAAGCCGTGGATCCGCGACGACGCGACGATCGCGCTGCTGTTTGTGAGCGACGAGGACAGCGGCGCGGGCGATCCCGCCGAGCTCGTCGCGTACCTCAAGAGCCTTCGGCCGGTCGCCAGGCTCCATTCTTACGCGCTGATCTGGCAGCGCGCCGACCCGAAGTGCCGCCTGGCGGGCAACGAGTCGGAAGGCCTGCGTTACCGCGAGGTGTCGGCGAGCCTCGGCGGACTCGTCGGGTCGATCTGCCAGAACGACTTCACGCAGTTCCTCGAGGCGCTGTCGCGCGACCTCCGCGAGACGCTCACTTCATCTCGGTGAAGGTGATGTCGAAGCTCTTGGCGCCGTCGACCGGCTTGATCGTGCCGGCGATCACCGATTTGACCTCGACCGTGGCGCCGCTCGTGAACTTGAAAGGCAGACCCTTGGTGTCCGCCGCCACGTCGATGTGGACGTCGCCGCCGTAGCCGAAGACGTAGTTGACGTCGATCAAGCCCTTGGCTCCGACGTAGGTGAGGGCGAGGACGCCGAAGTCCGGCTTCTCCGCCGTCGACGACTTGCCCTTGGAAAACGTGAAGAACCCGGCATAGTGCTTCGCCGTCATCCCCGGGTGGTCCTTGAATGCCAGGTTCGCCGCGGTGAAGGTCTGATTCTTGATCACGAGCGGCCAGTTGCCGAG
>JAYVWD010000203.1:0-3290 GCA_043786345.1 Pseudomonadota bacterium | reverse complement strand
CAGGTTCGGCGGGCACCGCGCCGCCGGCGGCTTCACCTTTCCGGAAGCGCAGGAGGCGTCGCTGCGCGCGGCCATCACGGCGCACGCGGAGGACCTCCGGAGCGCCAAGCCCGGACTCTGGGAGAGCCGGATCGATTATGACTGCGACCTGAGCCCAGACCTCGCCTCGCTGGAGCTGACCGAGCAGCTCGACGCGCTCAAGCCCTTCGGCCACGGCTTCGAGGAGCCGAAGTTCCGGATGTCGGCCGAGATCGCGCGCCTCGACTTCTTCAACGACAAGCAGACGGGCGAGCCGCGGCACACCTGCGTGCTGATCAAAGGGGCCCGGGGCGCCCAGCAAAAGATCATGTTTTTCAACGAGGTGCACCGGGAGCTGCTGGGGCAACAGCGGGCCGACTTCGTGGTCTCGGTGTCGCGCAACACCTTCCGCGGTCAGACCTCGTTGGCGCTCATGGGGCACGATTTCCAACTGCCCTGAGGGTCGGCTCGTCCCAGCCCAACGCCAGCTCCTCGAGGGACGCGCCGCCGATCGACTCCCTTTTGGACGAAACGATGCGGCCGCCCAGGTGCTCGTAAAAGCGGATGCTCGGGTCGCAGCGTCATCATGCGTCCAGAGTAATCCGGCTTCAGCCGCCGCCGCAAGCCGCGCGGAAGCCCTCGACGTCGTTGAGGAACGCGGCGTACGCCACGGCCAGCCCGGTCGGGCATTGGCAGGTCGTCTCGTCGACCTTGCAGCTTTTACAGGTGCGGTCGCGCAGCTCGCCGCAGGCGGCTTTCAGCTCCACTTTGGTCGCGGCGTTCTGGCAGTCGAGCCGGAAGCGCGCCGCCTGGCCTTTGTATGCGGCGAGGTCGAGCGCCGGGCTCTTGCGCTTCGGACAGGCGCACGTGCCGCGGGCCTGGTCGAGCGTGCCGAGGGCGTTGCAGTCATCGGCGACCTCCTTCAGCAGGGCGGCATCCGCGGCGCAGCTGACGGGGGTCTTGCCGGCGAAGGCCGCGCCGGCCGCCGGGGAGCGGCAGACGGTGTCGCCGCCGGCGCCGAACGCGAAGGCGAAGCGGAGCCGGCTATCGGCCGGGCCCGGTGCGGTGAAGTACTGGCCGGCCTTGATCGTGCCGGGCGCGACCTTGCCGTGACGCGCATCGGCGAGGCTCAGCTCGCGCAGGTCGGTGAGGCGGACGTCGACGCGGTCGCTCCGGACCGTGTATCTGCCGGCGTCGAAGGAGACGGCGAGGTTGGTCGCTCCCGCCGCGGCGTCGCGGGCGCCGGCGCCGTCCTCGACGGTGGGGCGGCAGCTGCCGATGAGGGCCATAAAAATCAGAGATAACATGTGGTTGCTGACTTTTTTCACAGGCACACCGGCTTGGCGAAGGTGTCCAGGCGCGCGGCGGCGACCGGGCCGGCCTTGCAGGTTTTCTTGTCGAAGCGGAAGCTCACCGTCGTCTCGATCGTGAACCCGTCGAGCTGCAAGGTGCCGTCGCTAGCGGCGAGGACCCTGGCGCCCGTGGTCGCTTTGCCGGCCGCCCATTCGACGTCGGTCACGCCGTCGAGGTGCGACAGCGCGAGGCGGATCTGGTGGTCGCCGTCGGCGGTCAGCGCGAGCTTCACGGCGACCCAGGGGACGCCGTCCGCGAGTTTCGCCGGCGCGCCAGCGGGAAAGGGCGCGGCCTCGGAAGCCAGGGCGTCGCTGGCGGCGCCCGCCGTGCCATCGGCCGTACCGCTGCCGGAGCCGCTGGCGCTGGCCGTGCCGCTGGCGCCATCGCCCGACCCGCTGGCGCTGGCCGTGCCGCTGGCGCTGGCCGTGCCGCTCGCGCCCGTCGAGCCCGTGCCGCTCGCGACGCCCGAGCCGGTCGCACTCGCCGCGCCGCTCCCCGTTTCGTCCGTCGTTCCGGTCGCGGTACCGGCAGCCGCACCGCTCCCGCTCGCTACGGCGTCGGAGCCGACCCCGACTCCGACCCCGACGTTGGGGTCCGCCGTACTCGCGCTGCTCGGGCCGCTACCGGGCACGACCGCGGCGGGCGGTTGACCGCTGCCAGGAAGCTGCGCCTCGGGATTGGCGCCGGGATTCACGCCGTTGATCTCGGCATTGATCGCGCCATCGCCGGACCCCGACGCCGCCGTCGCCCCGGCGGCCGGGCCGCCTGGTAGCATCGGCAGCTTCGCCACGCACTTGCCGTCCGGCCCGCGCCCCTGGCCCGGAGCGCAGCTCATCTCGACGGGCTTCCGCTGGGACCCCGTGCAGGCCCCGGCGATTCCGGTCATCAGGAGGAGCGAGAGGAGTCGAGTCCGCATCGGGGGAATTGTCCACTAGTTGCCGATTTGCCAATCCACGCGCATACACCGCGTTCTCCGCATCGGCGCGGCCGGGCCGCTTCTTGACCGGGGCGGCGCTTAAAGGCGCGGCGGGTCGCCACCGATATCTGGGACGGGAGCCCGAGATGCGCCGTTCGTCACACGCCTTGCACTGGAACCTCGCCGCCGCCGCGCTTGCCGCGTCCGTCGGCGCCGCGCCTGCGCGCGCCTATCCGACCGAGGACGACCAGAGCGCCGGGACGATGGCCATCAACTTCCGCCGTCAAAGCAACGTCTGGAGCCGCCTGGACCTGGGGATCGTCGATGCCCAGGTGAAGTCGAGCCCGCCCGACGCCACCAAATTCGACCGCCGCCTCGAGACCTTGGCTGTCGTCGGCGGCGAGGCCGAGATCGCCAAGCGCTTCGGCCTGCGCCTCAACGTGAAGGCCGAATACTCGAAGCGCAAGGAAGCCGAGCAGGAGACGCCGCGCGCCGTCGTCGAGAAGTCGATCGCGACGTACTCGCCGTCGCTCGACGGGACCTTCATCACCGACAAAGGCCTCGAGCTCTTCGCCGGCCTCGTGATGCAGCAGACGCAGCCCTACACCGAGACCGTGACCTCGGCGGCCGCGAGCTCGGACACGCACTTCGACAAGTCGCTCCTCGTCGCGCGCCGCGTCGGCGTCACCCGGCGGAGCGGGCCGTGGACCGGCGGCTTCTACTATACGCTCGGCGTCGACGGCAACCGCGGTTACCAGCAGACCGGCAGCGACGGCTCCGAGCTCCGCGGCACCGAAAAGGTCTTCATCCCCTCGCGCATCGGCGTGTTCGGGCAGTTTGGCGCCCTCAGCTCGCTGTGGGACATGGAGCTCGACTTCGTCCAGGCGCGCGGGCTGGGGCCGAAGGATCCGAAAGGCATCACGATCTATACGGACTACTTCGAGGCGCGCGCCGGTGCCTACCACGAGTTCGGGCCGGGCCTGGGCCTCAAGGTCGCGGGCGC
>JAYVWD010000202.1:0-2139 GCA_043786345.1 Pseudomonadota bacterium | reverse complement strand
TCCTCATTTACGCGACGTAAACTCCGGTTTCGGCTCCGGCCGGCGCCTAGCATCCGACCATTTCTCGACAGACTTTGAGCGCGACCGAGGCAGCCGACGGGCTCAGTCGTTCCCGGCGCGCCCGAGCTGAGCGTCGCCGCAGTCCAGGTCTTCGTCCCCGGCCGCCACGGTGCAGGTCCGCTGGCCCTGCAGCATTTCTTTGACCGCGCACACGCACGAGCCGCAGTCACTGCCGGCCTGGCAGGACGCCATGATGTCGCGGAGGCTCTTCGCGCCGCTGTCGATCAGCTGGCGGATCCTCTTGTCGCTGACGCCCTTACACAAACAAATTACCATAACCCGAATTTCCGTCCTCGTGGAGGGGATTGCATAGCTGAACTCCCTATCGGCACATTTATAATAAAAATGAGAATCATTATCAATAGGGGAGCGCAACAAGGCGTAAGAACAGCCGGAAGTGGCGGAAAAAAATCAGTGGACCCCGAGGGCTTCCATCACTTCACGCGTATCGCAGTAGGGCAAACGGCTCTCCGGGGCGACCCGGGCGTTGACGAATTGGGCGATTTCCTCGGGCGTAAAGCCCTCCTCGCTCAATCCCTTGGCGATTTTGGCGAAGAGCGCCTCGGCGGCGGCCTCGACGGCTTTGAGGTCGTCGCCGTCTTCGGCCGTCAACCGCGCCATAAGCTTGCCAAGGTCTTGGGATTTCCAGTCATCACCGCCCTTTTTGCCCATGCCGGGGCGGACGTTGCCGAGCTGGACCTCCATCGCGCGGATCTTGAGGATGAGCTCTTCCGCCCACTTGGGGCAGGCGTCGATCGGCATGGCCACAGGCACCTCCGGGCCCCTGGAACAGGGGATGAGGCCCTAAGGTCTACGCGAAACCCTCCGAATAAGGAAGGCCCCCTTCCCCGGGAGGACAGGACCCCCGTGACGACTATCCGCTACGGCAAACCGAGCGAGCTCCGCGGCGCCAAACCCGGCCAGGGGACGGGTGCGCCCGCGAAGGGCACTGACGGGCGCATGGCGTTCGCGGCGGGCGCCTCGCTGTTCGCCCAAGGCGACCCGGGCGGCGACCTCTTCTTCATCGAGCAGGGCTCGGTCGAGATCTTCACGCGCAAGGAAGACCAGGACATCATGCTCGCCGTGATGAAGCCCGGCGAGATCATCGGCGTCATGACCTGCCTGACGAGCGAGGCGCGCATGGCGTCCGCGCGCGCCAAAGACGCGGTCGTCTGCAAGAAGGTGCCGCACGAGCGCATCAAGAAGGTCCTCGCCGCGCTGCCCAATTGGATGAAGATCGTGCTCAAGGAGTTCACGATCCGATTGACCGAGATGAACAAGCTCTACTCCGACGCGGCGATGAAGATCCGCCGCCTCGAGATGACGCAGGTCACCTCCGTCTACACCGGCGCCCAGCTCGCCGTCGCCTTCGGCACCGTCGCCGAGTTCATGACCATCCGGGTCGACGACGCCAAGGTCGTCGTTGTGGACGAGGTCCTGAAGAAGCTCGAGGCGATCCTCAACGTCAAGAAGGAAGAGATCGACCGCATCTTCGGCGTGCTGCTCGAGGCCGGACTCATTCGCCTCGAGATCGAGGCCGACCGGAAGCGCACGGTCACCAAGCTCGAGAACGCGCAGAAGCTGGCGTTCTTCGCCCAGTTCGTCCGCGAGTCGAAGCAGGGCGCCACGAAGAAGCTGCTCAAGGCCAAGTTCACGCACAAAGAGACGCGCGTGATGTCGGCGATCGTCAAGTTCGCCCAGCGCCTCAACATGGACATGGAAAAGACCTGCAAGTTCTCGCTCGTCGAGCTCAAGGGGGCACTCGAGCGCGCCACGGGCGTCAAGTTCGACCGCGACGCCCTGGCCAAGGGCGCGGCGCTCAAGCTGCTGGCCCTGCAGGGCGAAGGCGCCACCGAGGTGGTCGTCTTCAAGCCCTCCCACCTCGGGCGGACCGTCGCCTGCCTCGAGGCGATCCGCAAACTCACGAATGCGGATCACCCCGGCGACCAGGAAATCGCGGCCTGATCCAGCCGCGGAGCTCTCAAAGTCTGTCGAGAAATGGTCGGATGCTAGGCGCCGGCCGGAGCCGAAACCGGAGTTTACGTCGCGTAAATGAGGATTTCGGCGATGGTCGGCAAC
>JAYVWD010000201.1:0-3073 GCA_043786345.1 Pseudomonadota bacterium | reverse complement strand
ATGCGCCTTGCTCGTGATCACGAGGACCGGCGGATAGGCGACGTTCGGCCGGGCGACGAGGCGTTCGCGGAAGGCGCGCTCCTTGGCGAGGGCGACGGTCAGAAACGCGTCGTAGGCGGCCGTCGGCGTGCGGCCTTCGGCATAGGGCCCGAGGTGCAGGCGCTTCCAGTCCGTGGCGGCGTAGAAGTCCATGGGGACCACCGCGCCGGCGGGCTCCAGCAGGGCCTCGTGGGTCAGCGGAAAGAGGCTGAAGACCGACGGGAAGGTCTCGAGCACGTCGGGCCCGCAGATTTTGGAGTTGAGCCCGGTGTCCGCGCCGACGTGGAGGTCCGGCAGGAAGCCGATGCCGCCCTTGAACGGGACGCCGGCGAAGGTGACCGCCTCGATCAGCTCCGGGCGCTTGTTGAGGAGCGCCAGCGTGATCAGGCCGCCCATGCTGTGCGCAACGACCGCGACCTTGCCGGTGGGGCTCGTCTTCGCCGCGTCCGCGACGAAGCGCTCGAAGTGGGCGAGGGACTCCTCGTTGTCGCGCCGCCAGTCGTAGAAGAAGGGCAGAAAGGGGCGGCCGCCCTTCCTTCCCATGGCCAGAAACGGGCCGTAGACGTCCACCGAGAAGATCCCGGGAATCAAGGGGATGGCGGCGAGGACGCCGGTCGCGACGAGTTTGCCGCGGGGCTGCGCGCCATCGGCGTCGAAGCGGGCCTCGAGCGCGATGTCGGCGTTGGTCATCCCGAGCGCCTGCGTCGCGGACAGCCAAAAGAGCTCGCCATCGGGGTCGCGCAGCTCCGCGCCCTTGATGCCGTGGATGAACACCACCGGCGTCCCGCCCGGGACCGCGGCGGCGGCCGGGTGGGCAATCCCAAAGAAGACGGCCAATCTGATAAGATTCTTCATCATGGGTCCATCCTACAGGGCTGAACGGAGTGGAGGCGAGCGTGGCGAGAAAAGTTCTTCTGGGAATCCTGGGCCTGGCCTTTGTAATCGAATGCCTGTTTCCCATCGGCGGGTTTTTTCTGCCGGACATGGCGCTCGGGATGTTCAAGGTCGGCGTGAACGACGACACCCGCTTCCTCGGGCACGTTTCGAGCTGGCTGCTGCTTTTCGTGGCGATCATCTGCGGGCTCGCCTTCCTCTGGGTCAAGCGGGGGCAGGCGGCCGGCTGGACCCTGAGCTATATCCTGGGCGCCTGGTGGATCGGCATCGGGACAGCCCTCTGGCTCGGCTATGGGCGCCTCGACAACCTCTTCCTGGACGCCCTTAAGGGCGCGATCATCCTGACTTCTGCGGTAGCGAGCCGGCATGAGGCCAAGGCCTGAGAATTTCTCTTCTATCGACCCCACGTCCTATTCTATGATCTCCGTTTCACGCGACCCTAGTTTTTCCGAAACCGAGGCCCCGAACCGGTGATCGAACAGACCGCCAGCGACCGACAGGCGCACGCCGAGGCAGGGCTCCTCGGGGCCCCGCCGCGCGAGCTGATCGTCCAGGCCGGCTGGCAGCGCCTGCTCTGCCGCTTGGTGCACGTCCCGCTTTATGGGGTGTGCGTCGGGCTGATGAAGCACAAGGCCGGCTTCCGCATCGCGCGGTTCCGGGAGATCCGGCGGGAGTTCGCCGCGATGGTGGCCTCAGGCGACGGCCCCTTCCTCATCTGCGCCAACCATCTGACCTTTATCGACTCGGCGCTCATGATCTGGGCCTTCGGCTCGAACGGCTGGTACTTCCGCAACTTCGACCGGTTCTCCTGGAACCTGCCGGCGGGCGACTTCTTCAAGAAGAAGGCCCTCTATCGGTTCATCGCGCTGGTGTCGAAGTGCATCTTCATCCACCGCGACGGCTCGAAGCAGCACAAGGACAGCGTCGTGGCGCTCTGCCTGCACCTGCTGCGGTCGGGCGAGATCGTGACCGTGTTTCCGGAAGGCACCCGCAGCCGCACGGGGCGCTTCGACGCGGAGAAGCTGACTTACGGGACCGGCAAGATGATCGCCCAGCTCGGCCGCTGCCGCGTTCTCTGCGTCTACCTGCGCGGGGACAAGCAGGACGGCTTCTCGAACTACCCGCCGGCGGGCTCCAAGTTCCACCTGGACATGAAGCTCCTCGAGATGGCGCCGCGCGGCCAGGGGCGCGAGGCCTACCAGGACATCGTCGCGCGCATCGGCTCGGTCATCAAAGGGATGGAAGACCGGTATTTTGCGGCGCGATCCTGAGGCATGAGCTTCCGCGGGAAAACGGCGCTCGTCACCGGGGCTTCTTCGGGGATCGGCCTGGCGCTCGCGCGGGGCCTCGCGGCGCGCGGCGCGCGCCTCATCCTGGTCGGCCGCGACGCCGCCGCGCTCGGCCGGGTCGCGGCCGATCTGGGACCGCACGCCGGAACACAAGCGGTCGTAATCGTTCAGGATTTAAGCGAAGCGCGGGCCGGCGAGGCGCTGGCGGACCAGATCGAGAAGCGCGGCCTCGTGGTCGACGTGCTCGTGAACAACGCCGGCTTCGGCGTGCACGGGGATTTCAGCGGGACGCCGCTCGAGCAGGAGCTCGCCATGGTGCGCCTCCAGATTGACGCGGCGATGACGCTCACCAAGCGCTTCCTCCCCGGGATGAAAGCGCGCCGCGAGGGCTGGCTGCTCAACGTCGCCTCCGTCTACTCCTTCGCGCCCGTCCCGCAGCAGGCGGTCTACGGCGCCTGCAAGGCCTTCCTCCACTCCTTCTCGGAGGCTCTGGCGAGCGAGGTCCGGGAGTTCGGCATCAAGGTCTCGGTCAGCGCGCCCGGCACGACGAAGACGGAGTTCCGCCGCCGCGCCGGCGCCCGGGAGAAGGGCAAGGGCCTCGAGGCCGGCCGCGTCGCCGAGGTCGCGCTCGACGCCCTCGAGCGCGGCCGGCTCGTCACCATCCCCGGGTTCTGGAACAAGGTCTTCGTGCTCGCGATGCAGCACCTGCCGTTCGCGGCAAGGGCCCGACTGATACGATTCATCAACGACGTCCGGCTGGGGAAGATACGGGAATCGGAGGGTCGGCGATGATCGGGGTCCTTTTCGCGGGCGCGGCGGCGGTCGCGACCGTGCATCTGCCGGAGGCCTAT
>JAYVWD010000200.1:0-2896 GCA_043786345.1 Pseudomonadota bacterium | reverse complement strand
ACGCGGACCCGGCGTCGCTGGCCGTGGACGCGGACCCGGCGTCGCTGGCCGTGGACGCGGACCCGGCGTCGCTGGCCGTGGACGCGGACCCGGTGGGGCCCGCCTCGCCGTCCCCGGTTCCGGGCGCCATTGCCGGCCCGGGAAGGCTCAACTTAACCGTGAGGACCGGCTGCGCGTCCCCGATGGCGGCGCGCGCCGCGTCCCGGTCCAACGGGGGCGCCGAGGCGGGAATTCTCGTGAGATCCAGGAGGAAGGCCTGAATCGCGGCGGCGTCGCCCTGGGCCTCGACCGGCTTCTCGACGGTCCAGCCGCCGCCCGCCGTCGCCTGACGGTTGACCAGCACGCTTACCGCCGCCTCCGACGCGGGCGGCGGGACGCTAGGTGCGGTGCCTTCCGGTGCGGCGCCTTCCGGTGCGGCGCCGGCCGTGGGGGGCTCGTAAAAGTAGGAAATCTGCGTGGCCAGGCTTAGATCACCGACCGGAATGGCGTCCAGGAGCGGGGGGGCAGCCCTGCCGGCTTCCACCGGTGTGCCCGCACTTGGCGCAGTCTGGTGGCGCAAGGCAATGGCGGCCGTAACGGCGACCGCGGCCGCGACCATTCCAACCAGGATCGGCTTCTCCATCAGTCCCGCCCTCACTTCGGTTCAGTCGTCGCGGCGACGTAGAAAAAGATCTCCACCCGCTTGCTCGCATCGCAGTCATAAGGCCCGCAGCGCCCGTTGGCCGCGAACGGGTTCGTAACGACCGGGAAATGGTGGCCGGTCGATTCGCTTTCGACGTGACCGGCTAGTTCCGGAAAAATTCTGAGCAGGACGTCGCGGACGCTGGTGGCGCGATTCATCCCAAGCCCCCGGTTGAGCTCCACGCCCTGGCCCGTGCAGACGTGGGGGGAGAGGTATTGACCGTCGACGGTCGGGCTGGCGTGGCCGACGACCGCGAAGGTCACCACCTTGCCGATGCCGACGGCCTCGCGCACGGCATTGACATACTGGAGGACGACGGCGTCGAGGGTCGCGCGCTGCACTTCGTCGGCCGCCGGTTTCCAGTCGTCGTAGCGAAAGCCGTTGAGGCTCGAGAGCACGAGCTGACCGAAGCCGCCAACCAGACCGCTTGCCCCGTCGAGGTTCATGTTGGCGGCGATCGCATTTTTGAAGAGCGACGAGATCCGGTACTTGCTGTCGGGCCGCCCCGGGTACGGAGTTTGGCAGGAGCGCGGGCCGGTGCCGGCCGAGGTCTCGACTTTGGCGTTTGGGCGGGTCGCCGCCGCCGGCGGCGGCGGCGACGCCTTGACGGCCGGGTTGACCTTCCTCGAAAGCGGATCCCCGCGGAGCGAATCGGCGCTGACGTCGGCGACGCACAGCCAGTGTTTGGGCCGATCGACCGAGGATGGCGCCGCGGGGGCCGACTGAGGCCCGCGCAGCACGGCGAACCGGGAGTTGCGCTCGACGGGGTCGGGGGTGGAGGTCCATACGAGGCCATACTTCGGCCATGGACCGAGCGCCGGGACGCCGTCCAGAATGCCGATCAGCGCATCGCTCCGGTAAGTGCCGTCCTCCTTCAGGACCGCCAGCTGCACTTCGTCGATGGTCGGCAAACGCCAGCCCGAGACGTGACCATACTGCGACAGGGAGCGGCAATATTCGTCGGCCTGCGGCCAGGTCTTGAGCTCGGGGTACTGTTCGGGGCCCTGGATCGAAAGTCCGAGGGTCCAGGCCTTGAGCGTCGAGCGCTCGATAAAGACGCATTGGATGGAGCGGGCGTCGTTCGACCAATCGCAGGGGCTGATGGCGTCGTCCTCCTTCTGGACGCTACGGTCCACCCACGCCGACGTCGCGACGTCGGACAGGGAATAGTCCGCCAGGTCGCCGGAAGCGCGGCACGCCGTGAAAGCGGCCATGATCACACCGGGCGCGACCCGGCACAGCCGGCGCTCTAGCTTCGATCGATTGATGTTTGAACCGCTCATGACGCCTCGACTTGGTTCCACAGGTCCGGGAAATAATTCGGAATAATGCTATGATGCCTTTAGTTCCCGGGCGTTTTCGCGCACCCAGCGAGGCGGAGGCCACAGCCATAACCCGGCGAGAAAGCACAAAAACAGGTCGCTATAAAGCGCTATTCCAAGGCGTCGCCATGGTGATGCTCCTGGCCGGCGGCGTTGGGCTTCGGCCACCTTGCGCCCGTGCGGCGCCGTCTTCTCCCGCGGCCGCGCGGGGAGAGTTTGATTATCTGGTCGTGAGCTGGGGCGGCGGGCAACCGGATTTCTGGTCCGAAGTTCAGGTGCGCGGCGTGTGCTCGGCGATCGCCGAGGCCATGACCAGCGGCAAGGCCCTCTGGGGGCTCGGCGTCTTTCGCAGTTACGGCTGCTACCTGGACGGCCGGTTGATCGCGGGCGCTGCCGGCGAAAGTCCGTGGGTCCTGCTCCTCGATCCCGGTCCGAAGGCCTTCACCATCGGGCTTTATCGCCAGCCGGACCCCGTCAGCGGGCGCGCGGGTCGGCCGATGCACGGCGCCGTCTCGCCCCGTGTCGGGCCTAAGTTAGACGTGTTCTATGAGCTCAGCGTGACCCCGCCGCAGCGATTGCCGGCCTTTCTGCGGGACAAGGACCACGCCCGCCTCCTCACGGCTCCGTTCGTGCTATCCTTGCCCGCCGTCGCAAGGGCGACGTTGGAGGACGCGGCGAGGGGCTATATGGAGCTCCTGCCGGAATCTTTCGACGCGCGGGTCGCGGCCGTCGCCCCACCCCATCGGGTCGAGCTGCGGACCCTGAATGCGCGCGGCGGGACGGCGGGGCTGTCGGCGGAGCTCGGCCGCGGCGTATTGGCGGGGACCGCGCAGACCAAATGGACGTGGGTGCTCTATGATACGCTGCGGCGCTATCCCTCCGACGACTTCTA
>JAYVWD010000199.1:0-3842 GCA_043786345.1 Pseudomonadota bacterium | reverse complement strand
CCCACTCCTCGTAGTCGGAGGCGACGAAGCGGACCGTGTAACGAAGGCGATCCTTCAAGGGCACCAGCAGGCGCGCCGTTTCCATCAGGGTCGCCATGCCGGTCATGTCATCGTCGACCGCCGCGTTGTCCGAGCCGTGGGGCCCCATGCTGTCGTAGTGGACGATGATCACGACGGAGTCGGGCGATTTACCGGGGAGCACGGCCTCCAGGTCGTGGCCTCTGCTCTCGATGTTGAACGAGCTGTCGTAGTCGAGGGCCGTGACCGGCAGGCCGAGCCCCTCGAAGTAGGCCGTCCAGTACTTGCGGTAGTTCGCCTTGGATCCCGGCAGGTACCGGTCGCGGATCGAGAACGTCTCGCCCTTTACGGTCACGGGGTTGTAGCCCGTCATGTCCTTGAGCAGCTGCTCCAGCTTGGGGCGGTTCACGGAATAGAAAATCGTGCCGATGTCGTCGCCGGCGGCCTTGGCGCGCGGCGCGCTCAGTCCGAGCAATGCGGCGAGCACGACGAGTCCATGATGAAGTCGCAAAGGACGTCCCCCTCGAGTTTCCGGTGATTTCGCGAATACGGTGCTGGTCTTGCACCGATATTAGCGGGATCCGGGCCCGCCGTCATCGATCACCTGGAAGGGGCGCATCATCTCCATGTCCTCGTGCTCGAGGATGTGGCAATGGTAGACGTAATAGCCGGGGAACGGCGCGAATCGCATGATGATCCGGGTCACCATCTGGGGCAGGACCCGCACTGTGTCCTTCCAGCCGCGTTCGTTGGCGTCCGGCGCGACCGGCGCGTCGAGGTAGCTGATTTTACCCGTCTCCAGGAGGACGGCCGCGTCGAACAGCCGGCGGTCCAGCACCTGAAACTCCACGAGGTGGATGTGGAAGGGGTGCGTGGCGATGAGCGGGTTGACGAGCTCCCAGACCTCGGTCGAGCCGAGGACCGGCCGTTCCTCGACCGGGTCGCGCCAGCCGCGGCCGTTCAGGGTGAGCATGGTCATGCCGCCCGGCATCGTCATCTGGTCGAAGACGATCTGGCGCGTTTGGCGCGCCTCCTCCGGCCGCAGGCGTACGATCGGCCGCATCGCCTGGGGCACGACGCTCGCGTCGGGCCCGGACGCGCGCGCGGCGACCCGCACCTGAAGGACCTCGGGCACCTGGACCTCGCCGTCCGACACGTCGCGCGAGTTGTTGTGGAGGAGCAGGGTGTGGCCGGCCAAGGCCGTGAAATCGACGATGACGTCGGCGCGTTCGGCCGGCGCGAGCACGAGCCGCGCCGCCCGCGGGTTCGCGGGGTCGCCGACGACCGCCGGTCGCTCCAGAAAGCCGCCGTCCGACCCGATCTGTTGGAACGCCGGGCCGGGCGCCGCGCCGTCCAGAAATTTCAGGGCATAGCTGCGCGCGTTCGAGGCGTTGACGATGCGGAACCGGTAGCGGCGCGGCTCGACGTCGAGGTAGGGCCAGATCCGGCCGTTGACGGCCGTCACGTTGCCGTAGAACTCCTTCCCGATGTCGTCGGTGTACGCGAGCGTCCCGTCGGCCTCGACCTGTTTTGACTGGAGGATCAAGGGGATCTCGAAGGGCCCCGCCGGCAGGCCGAGCCCGCGCTCGTAGTCGTCGTGAATCTCGTAGGCCCCGACGAGCCCGGCCGCCACGTTGCGGCCGGTCGTGCCCATCGCGTGGTCGTGGTACCACAGGGTGCGGGCGCTCTGGTCGTTGCCGTATAGGGCGCGCTGCGTCTCGCCGGGGACGATCCAGGCGTCCGGCCAGCCGTCGGAGTTGAGGTCGCGGTTCATCGGCTCGGGCTCGGCGACCGCGGCGCCGTGCAGGTGGGTCACGGCGCGGACGTCCGGCGTGATCACGTCGGCGCCCATCGGGAGCGGGAAGACGTGCGTGGCCGGCAGGGCATTGATCCAATGCACTTCGAGTTTTTGGCCGCGCTCGACCGAGATCGTCGGACCCGGCGAGGTCCCCTCGTAACCCCAGGCGTCCACCTCGGGCAGATCACGGTGCAGGCGCGCGCGCATCGGCGTGAGCCGGACGTCGATGGTCGCCGTGGCCCCCGGCGTGGCCTTGACGTCGATGCGGGGCGGAATCGGGAGCGCGTCGACGTATTTCGGCAGCGTCTCCAGGATCGGCGTGTCGGCCGCCGAACGCGCCGCGGCGAGGAGGAGGAAACCGAGGACGAGCCGGCGCTTCAGCAAAGGGGGAGCCTTTCAAGGGGGCGGTGGACGCGTCTAGACGTACCACCGAACGCCCCCGCATAGAAGGCCGGACCAAAGGCGCCCGCCCGCGCAAGGAATCCCGGCGGGTCTCCAACCTGGCGGGGCCGGCCTCATACAGCGGTAGTAGCCGACGAGCCGTTTGAAGGCCCCGTAGGTCGACAGGCAGCGCGCCGTCGCCTCGGGGAACGCGCGCTCGTCGTTGTCGGTGATCATAAACCCCGTATTTCCGCCCCTCTGGACCCAGTTGATCACGGCCGAGCTCACCTCGACGATGAACGGCCGCGTATCCCCGTCGACCGAGGAGATGCCGTTTTGAAAGGGGCCGCGCCCGGGCAGCGGGTTGATCGGGAATCCCGCCATACACACGAGCTGACCCTCGTCCAAACGGCCGCTGCGGACGCACTCGTCGAGGAGCATCGGATTCGAAGCGGCCGAGCAGTTACCGTAGCGATCGAAGTTGTTCACCGTCTTCGCCATCGGCTGGCCCATGTGCTTCATCCAGCAGTGCGCGGTAGTGTAGCTGCGGTCCAACGGCCTTCTTGACCTTGTGCTCGCGAATCGTTGAGGCGATTGTGATCAACGCCGTCCAATTGATGAGGTGCGTGAGCCTCACAAGCTCGTGATCCTCGCTCAAAACGATCTTCACTCTGGTGGATTGCTCGAAAAGAAGCGGTTGAAATGGCGACATTAGAAGAACGTCTCCTCGCTAAAAGCCTGTATTTCACGTCAAATGACATAAAGCGAGGATGCTCTAAAACAATACTAAACATAAGACAGTTTACATTTTTCTTCGAGAAAAACTGCGTTGGTGGCCGAGAATCGCCGAACTGGCTCTACCTATAACCAGGACATCCACCCCATCCTCGCGGGCAATTGCGCGCCCTGCCACGCGACCGGCGGCTCGAACGCGTCCCAGATGGTCTTCGACGTCTTCACGAACGGCGGGACCGGCGCGCACGACCTGCATCCGCGCCTCGCGGCGCGCGTCACCCAGGGGACGATGCCGCAGGCCGGGCCGCTGAAATGCAGTCCTAAACAAATCCGGGAAATCTCCGGTGGCACTGGCCCGAGTTGCAAAATGCTTGTTTTTGTTATACATTTTATAGTCCATTGCGGCTCAATCACCGTGGAGGGCCAGTCACCGCTGCCGTATTTAGGCATGTTGGAGTTCCAGCGTCTAATGCCTACAGGTTGGGCAATCTGTAGGCCCTTAAGCGATCAGTCATTGGAGGATCCCCGTGCACATGCGTTTCGTCCATTTCCTGTTTATTGCTTTGGCCGTCGCTGGTTGTCGGACGTCAGATGTTGAATCCGGCGTGAAGGACGAAGCTGCAGCGTCTCCGTCGCCAAAAGTGGCAACAGCGCCTCGGCGTTGCAATGAGTTCAATGCGTCGCAGCTCCAGGCGGCGAGCGTCGGTTTTTCGTGCATGACGTCAACCGGCGGCTTGGATGGTCATGGCGTTGTTTTCAAGCTCGTTGCGCTGAGTCGACAGGATCAAACTCAGATCTGGCTGGACCAGGAGGCAAACCTGCTGATTGGCCACGTCAAAGAGTCCGTTCCTTCGCTTGAAGACTCGACAAAGTATTGCGCTAACCAATCATCATGGACAGTTCCGACGGC
>JAYVWD010000198.1:0-3348 GCA_043786345.1 Pseudomonadota bacterium | reverse complement strand
CCGATGTCCACCCAGCTGTATTTGTCGACCTGCCCGCGGAAAAACCGCGACCGATCGGTGCCCTTCTCGCGGATGATCTCGGCGCGCCCGACGAGGGCGGGATCGTTGATCACCAAAGCCCCGCCTTCCCCGCACGAAAAATTCTTGGTTTCGTGGAAGCTCTGCGTCGCGAGGCTCCCGAAGCTGCCGAGCGGGCGCCCTGCGAACGTCCCGCAGAGCCCGTGCGCATTGTCTTCGACGACGGCAATACCGTGCTCGGCCGCGACGGCCATGATCCTGGTCATATCGCATCCGACGCCACCGTAGTGGACCGGCACGATGACCTTCGTCTTCGACGTGATCGCGGCCTCGAGCTTTGTCTCGTCCAGGTTGAGGGTGTCCGGCCTTACGTCCACGAACACCGGCCGCGCGCCACGGAGCACGAAGGCGTTGGCGGTCGAGACGAATGTGAACGACGGCACGATGACTTCGTCGCCCGGCCCGACTTCGAGCAGGATGGCGGCCATCTCCAGCGCGGCGGTGCAAGAGGTGGTGAGCAGGACGCGATGCGCGCCGGTGATTTCCTCGAGAAGCCGCGCGCACCGTTTCGAGAAATCCCCGTCGCCGCAGTGATGCCGGCTCTCCAGGACTTGCTCGAGGTAGGCGCGCTCACGACCCGAAATGTACGGTTGATTGAACGGAATCATAGCCCCTAAGGTAGGCGAAACTCCCGGCTACGGTCCAGCGACAGGTGTTGAAATGTTCGATCTATTCCAGGTTCTTTGCATCTTAAGCATGCCGCGGTTGATTTTATCGTAAAACCGCCCCCGGATGCGCCGGCATGCCTCATTTTCGCCGTTCCCCGTCCCGTCCTAAACCTTTAAAGGGACCCTCCGAAACGAGGAATACGAGTTCGCACTCACCCTCGCAAAGGAACGCAGATGACCCCGGTCGATCCGATGAATGCGCGTATCGAGATGCTGGAACGGACTGTGATGGAGCTCGGTACCGAGCTTTTCGTCTTGAAAAACGGTCACGCCAAGCACCAGGGCAGCCACGAGCAGTTCCTTTCGATCGTCAAGGGCCTAAAGCAGCTCTTCGACGAAAAGGGCCTGATCACCATCGACGACTTCGACGCGGCCATCGAGCTCGGCGAGGTCATCGAACGTTTCAACGCGCAGATGGACGGCGCCCACGAGGTCGAGAAGAAGTCGAAAACCGGTCACTGAGGGCGAGCGGTGCGTAAGCTTACGAACATTTTCATGTTTGCATGCCTCGCCGCGGCGGTGCCGTCGGCGCGCGCCCAGGACAATGGCTTCGGAGGGGGCAACAATGCCGGTGGCGGCAACAATGCCGCGGGCGGGAATGCGGCCAACAACGCCTCAGGCGCCAACAATGCGGCTGGAAACAATGCCGCCACCAACGGGGGCGGCAACAACGCAGGCGGCAACAACGCGGCCAACAACGCCGGCAACGACGCGGAAGGCAACAACGCAGCCAACAACGCCGGAAACAACCCCTCGGGCGACCAGGCCGCGTTCGAGAACAACGCCATGGGCGATAACTCCGTCCCGACGAACGAGGCCCCGCCTCCCGTCAATGAAGAGCCACCGCCGATGAACAACGCAGCGCCCCCGGTCAACAACGCCCCCCCGCCCGTGAACAACGCCGCCCCCCAGGCCCCGGCCGCCCCCGCCGCGCCGGCGACCGCGGCGCTGCCGCCGTTCACGGGAAAGCTCGACCTGCGCTTCCAGTTCGACCAGAAGGGGATCCCGGGGATCCATACCTTCATCCTCCACTGGGCCAGCGCCGAGGGGAACCTCCAGTCGATCGACGTCCTCATCACCGAGACGCAGGAGCTCCTGCAGAAGATCGCCGTGCCCCAGGACAAGGTTCACCTCATCATCCGCGACCTCACCGAGAAGAAGGACCGCCTTCGGGACCGCATCTTCGAGGCTGTCGACTACAACTTCGACCGCTTCAACGACATCCGGCTCACCACGAAGTGGCCGTACAAAGTCGGCACCAAACAATACCTCGTCTGGCTTTTCGACGAGCGCCAGAACCGCTACGTCCTGAACCAGGCGATCAGCGCCCTGCCGAACCCGCAGCCGCTGCTCAAATCACAGCGCCTCCAGTCGGTCGAGCTCGGCGCCTACGCCGGCTTCGAATACGAGCGCCGCACCTACTCGATCAACAAGATCGGAAAGCTGCGGATCCAGTCCGTCATCACCCAGAAGATCCGCGATAAAAAGCGGAACGCCTACCTGCGCGAAGTCCGGGTGCGGATCAACGGCGACATGCAGCGGATCTGCAAGATCTACGTTCCTGCTGAAGGCGTGCCGCAGCGGACCTGGGGCGGCAAGGACGTGTGCGCGAAATACCTGACCAAGGATTCCCCGACCGAGCAGCGGTCGGAAGAGGTCATACAGTCCAAGGCCTGGCGCTGACGGCAACGGTGCTCGATCTAAATTCACGACTGCGCCAGACGGGACGGCATCCCGAGCCTGTCGCACTCCTGGATCAGGGCCCAAGTTGCCGGGCTCGGCGCTACCTTTTTTACCTTCGACGCCACTCCTATCAGGACTTCGGCGGCGCCCGACCCGCCATGGAATAGATAAGAATAATTAGACACTTGTATTGTCTCTTTAAAGACTTTATTCTCTTATACCGAATAAAGGTATAGAATGGAGAGCTGGGGGATGATAAAAAGCTTCGGGAATAAGACGGCGGAGGACTTAGCTGCCGGCAAAGCGGCCACCCGCAACGCACGCCTACTCCCCCGCCAACATCAGCAAAGAGCGATGGACCTGCTCGAATTCATGGAAGCGAGCGTCAACGTCTCGGACTTCAAGCTCCCGCCCTCCAACCGGCTCCACAAGCTAGAAGGCGATCTAAAGGGTTACTGGAGCGTCGCCATCAGGGATGGCTGGCGGATCATCTTCAAATTCGACGACGGGTACTACTTGGACGTCAAAATACTGGACTACCACTGAAGGGCTGACCCATGAAGCAACGGAAACCAAGCCATCCAGGCGAGCTGCTCCAGCGGCTCTATCTTGATGAGCTAGGAATGACCCAAACGGAGCTGGCCGCGAAGATCGGCTGCCGTCCTGCCCAGGTCAACCTCGTGATTAACGGCAAGCGCGGCATTACGCCGGAGTTCGCCCTGGAGCTGGAGCGTATCCTGAGGGTGGATGCCGAGACCTTGCTCAATCTCCAGTTGAAGTACGACCTGTGGGAAGCCCGCCAGCACCAGAAGAAGCGAGCCTAAACGAAGAAGGCCCGCTCACGCGGGCCTTTTTTCTCAGTCCTATTCGTTCACTCCGTCCCGCCGCCCCCAGCCCGATCCAAGCCGCGCTTGTCGAG